>NZ_JNKX01000020.1:0-90159 GCF_000702225.1 Bacteroides sp. Ga6A2
ATGGAGACAGATACGAAGGAGACTTTGACGATGACTGGAAAATGTCTGGGCAAGGTACATACTATTTTTCAAACGGAAAAATTCTAAAAGGTCAATGGCTTAAAGACAAATACCTAGGTGATGTAACAAATAAATAATACAACAGACTGTATATATAACGTTTTAGAAACTAAAATAATTAGGAACTCTATGGATGCAAACGAAAAGCGCAGACTTTTTATGGAAATGAAAGCGCTAAAGCAAAATAGGCTGAATGAAGAAGTTCGTGAAGATTACACTTCTTCTGTAGATACACAGTCAGGTTCTATTGAAACGATTCAATATGACAATGGTGATAAGTATGTAGGTTATCTTGACTTTAACGGAGAGCCTTCGGGCAAAGGTACATACTATTTTTCTTTTGGGGATAGAATAGAAGCCCTGTGGAAAGCAGGCAAGCCTGTACATGGCACAGAATTCTGTGATGGAGGCAAATACGAAGGAGGCTTTGACGAAAACTTGCGATATTCAGGTCAAGGAACATACTATTTTGAAGATGGAGAAAAACTAGAAGGCACATGGAAAGAAGGCAATCCAGTACATGGAACCTACTACTATACAAATGGAGCCAGATACGAAGGTGACCTTGATGAAGGGAAATGGTCTGGGCAAGGAACTGCGTATTTTGCAGATGGGGAAAGAATTGAAGCTCTGTGGAAAGAAGGCAATCCAGTACATGGAACCTACTACTATGCCAATGGAGACAGATACGAAGGAGACTTTGACGATGACTGGAAAAGGTCTGGGCAAGGTACATCCTATTTTTCAAACACAGGGGCCAAGACAATCCAGTACATGGAACCTACTACTATACAAATGGAGCCAGATACGAAGGAGACTTTGATGAACATTTATATTTGGATAGGTCTGGGCAAGGTACATTCTATTGTTCTAATGGGGATAGACTTGAAGCTCTGTGGAAAGAAGGCAATCCAGTACATGGAACCTACTACTATACAAATGGAGACAGATATGAAGGTGACTTTGATGAAGAATGGCAAAGGTCTGGTCAAGGTACAATGTATTATGCAAATGGAGAAATACGCAGTGGTCTATGGAAAGCAGACAAGCCAGTAGAAGGAAACAGGCACTCTGCAGATGTAAAAACTCGTGAAGACTACACTTCTTCGGCAACGACACAGTCTGGATATAATCAAACACTTCAAGATGACGAACGCCTTGATTTTATAAGAAGCAAACCGCATGTAACAATCGGTACTATCGGTCACATTGGTCACGGTAAGACTACTTTGACTGCAGCTATCTCTGCAACTCTAAGTAAGAGGGGCTTCGGTAATCAGGAAGTCAAGTCATTCGACCAACTTGACAACACTCCTGAGGAGATAGAGCGTGGTATCACTATCAACACCACCCACATCGAGTATGAGACAGCAAAGCGTCACTACGCACACATTGACTGTCCGGGACACGCTGACTATGTAAAGAACATGTTCATTGGTGCTGCTCAGATGGATGGTGCTATCATCGTAGTTGCTGCTACTGATGGTCCTATGCCTCAGACTCGCGAGCACATCCTTTTGGCTCGTCAAGCAAACATACCTCGCTTGGTTGTTTTCTTGAACAAGTGTGATATGATTGACGATGAGGAGATGCTTGATCTCGTTGAGATGGAGATGAAGGATCTTTTGACTACATATGAGTTCGAAGAGGAAACTCCAATCATCCGTGGTTCTGCTCGTGGTGCGCTTAAGGGCGATCCAAAGTGGGAGGACAAGGTTATGGAGCTTATGTATGCTTGCGATATTTGGATTCAGAAGCCAGTTCGTGCAACAAATAAACCATTCTTTATGCCTATTGAGGATTCCTTCTCAATCAACGATCATAGTACGGTTGTTACAGGACGAATTGAGACAGGTGTTATTAGGGTTGGTGATGAGGTTCAGATCTTGGGTCTCGGTATAGACAAGTATGTGGATGTAACAGATCTTGAAATGTTCCATAAAACTCTTGACCATGGTGAAGCTGGCGACAACGCAGGCATTTTGCTTCGTGGCATAAAGAAATCTGAAATTAAGCGTGGCATGGTTATTTGCAAGCCAAACAGTACTAAAGTCTACGATAACTTTAAAGCCAGAATCTACGTATTGAAGAAGGAAGAAGGTGGTCGTCACACTCCATTCAGAGACTGGTATAGTCCTCAGTTCTATCTCCACACAGCAGTCTGTACAGGTGAGATTACTTTGCCAGAAGGCGTTGAGATGGTAATGCCAGGTGATAACGTTGAGATTTATGTTACCTTGACACACCCTGTTGCCTTAAATACAGGTCTTAAATTCGCTATCCGTGAGGGCGGCAGAACTGTTGGCTTTGGTCAAATCACAGCGGTGTATTAAAACAGAGTTTAAACGGCTTTGATGAAGATTGAAATTGCTCTGGTCTAGAAACTTTATATTCTGCAGACGGGGAAAAAATAGAAAGGGTGATGGCTTAAAGGCGAATACCAAGGTTGCTCAGAGACTACATTACAAGCCATATTTAATGATAGTATTTATAAAGTTTTTTACAAAAAATTATGGATGCAAACGAAAAGCGCAGACTTTTTATGGAAATGAAAGCGCTAAAGCAAAATAGGCTGAATGAAGAAGTTCGTGAAAACTACACTTCTTCGACAACCATACAATCTGGATACAATCAAACACTTCAAGATGACGAACGCCTTGATTTTATAAGAAGCAAACCGCATGTAACAATCGGTACTATCGGTCACATTGACCACGGCAAGACTACTTTGACTGCAGCTATCTCTGCAACTCTAAGTAAGAATGGCTTCGGTAATCAGGAAGTCAAGTCATTCGATCAGATTGACAACGCTCCTGAGTTGAAAGAGCGTGGTGTTACTTTCTATACCGCTCACATCGAATATGAGACCGAAAAGCGCCACTATGCACACATAGACTGTCCGGAACACGCAGATTATGTAAAGAACATGGTTACTGGTGCTACTCAGATGGATGGTGCTATCATCGTAGTTGCTGCTACTGATGGTCCTATGCCTCAGACTCGCGAGCAGATCCTTTTGGCTCGTCAGGTAAACATGCCTCGCTTGGTTGTTTTCTTGAACAAGTGTGATATGGTTGACGATGAGGAGATGCTCGAGAGCAGGGAGAGGGAGATTAAGACTCTTTTGACGACATACGGTTTCGAAGAGGATACCCCAATAATCCGCGGTTCTGCCCTTGGTGCACTTATTGGTGTTGCTGAGTGGGAGGACAAGGTAATGGAGCTTATGGACGCTTGCGATACTTGGATTCAGGAGCCGGTTCGTGCTACAGATAAGCCATTCTTGATGCCAGTTGAGGATGTATTCTCAATCACTGGTCGTGGTACTGTTGCTACTGGTCGTATCGAGACAGGTGTTGTTAAGGTAGGTGATGAAGTTCAGATCCTTGGTCTTGGTGAGGATAAGAAGTCAGTTGTAACTGGTGTTGAGATGTTCCGTAAGCTTCTTGACGAAGGTGAGGCTGGTGATAACGTTGGTTTGTTGCTCCGTGGTATTGAGAAGACTGAGATTAAGCGTGGTATGGTTATCACACACCCAGGAGTTATCACTCCACACAAGGGCTTCAAGGCTACAATCTACGTATTGAAGAAGGAAGAGGGTGGTCGTCATACTCCATTCAAGAACAAGTATCGTCCTCAGTTCTATCTCCGTACAATGGACTTTACCGGTGAGATTACTTTGCCAGAAGGCATTGAGATGGTAAATCCGGGTGATAACGTTGAGATTTATGTTGAGTTGGACTACCCTACAGCTTTGAACACAGGTCTTCGTTTCGCTATCCGTGAGGGTGGTAGAATAGTAGGTTCTGGTCAAATCACAGAGGTTTACGATTAGAAAATAACTATGTTGTCACTTGTTTTGCCGCCACTCATGGGTGGTGTTATTGGATACATAACCAACGATATTGCTATCAGAATGTTGTTCCGCCCTCACAAGGCTAAGTATATCTTTGGTGTGCATGTGCCCTTCACTCCCGGAATTATTCCGAAGGAGAAAGGACGCATAGCAAAGGCTATGGGCGACGCCATTAGTCAGAACCTGATGAACAAGGACGTGCTTGAACGCACTTTGCTTTCTGATGAACTTATACAGAAAATGAAGAGCAGCATTGACCAGTTTTGTCAGAAACAATGCCTGAACAAGGAGAGTCTGCGCGCTTTCGTCTCTCGTTATCTTTCCGAAGAGGATGTAAACCAGTTGGTTGGCAGTACGAAGACTGAGTTTGAGAGATTGTTGTCGGATAGTCTGGCCAGTTCAAATTTTGGCGATGATATAGCCCATATTGCGGTAAAGCATGCGCTGGAAAAGGTGGCCGGAAGTTTCTGGGGCACTTTTGGGGCAGACAAGTTGCTGGGACCAATTGCAGCTGTTGCCGAGCCTCGTCTTGCAAAGGAAATCAACAGTATGATTAAGGATAATTCCTCTACAATTATGCATAATCTGGTAGATGAGCAGGGGGAGAAATTCATCAACACTCCGATGTGCGAATTCTTTTTAGGGCACGAAGAACAGATAGAAAATGCAAAAACGGCAATACTTTCTGTTTACCGCACTATTATACTTGAGCATCTTCCGAGAATCCTTGCTACGTTAAACATAAGCCAAATTGTAGAACAGCGCATTAACGAGATGGATATGAATGAGATTGAGCCTATTATTCTCGAGGTGATGAATAAGGAACTGAAGGCTATAGTGTGGTTTGGCGCAGGTCTCGGTACAATTATAGGATGTGCTAACCTAATCTTTTAAATATGGTTGTTTATGCAGACATTAACACTTGAATTTCCTCATAATGCCCGAGCTACATACACGGCAGTGAGGCATCTGTTCGAGATGAAGCACACCAAGTTTTCGAGCGTAAAGTACAACGACGACTTGTTCATCGTTGAGGCTCGGCATGGAGCATGGATTTCGCCATTCTCGGAAAACTTAAAGATGAAGGTTGTTGCAACGGGCAGCCAGACTTGCAAGGTGGTGGTTGAATCATCGTCGCGCACGTTTCTCAACCTTCTGAACTTTGGAGCAAACAAAGGCAACATATCCGATTTGAGCGACTACATTAACAACGAAGTGTACAAACTGTGTCAGCCGGGCGAAATTCCGATGACCCGCCAATCTGACGACCACTCAACCATCAGGATTGTGCCGCCAGACATAAAGTTCAAATGACATTGGCGGCAAACTACTACGAGGTTCGAGCCTCATTAGTTTGCTGTTTCTAAGGCACAATGAAAAAGAACGAGTCAGATGCTATTCGATGCATCTGACTCGTTCAATATTGTATTTCTCGAGATTTTCGTCGGTGACCTCTATGTACAGCAAAAGTTTGTCGAAAGCGATGTAAACCTTGCCACTTTCATTCATTTGCAAACATCCCACCAAATCGTCCATCTGAATTTTGTCGAAGCCTTCGTGTGCAGATTTTGGCACTTTGTAGTATTCGCCTTCATTCTCTGATTCGACATACAGATAGTCTTTGGTTACGGCATACAAGCCGGGCACGAACAGATATTCGTAACGCTTGGAGGTTTTTATAATCTTGCAACTGTCAAGCCACTTGTTGTATTGCGACGTCACGGCTTCGTCGGTACATCTGGTAAGGTTTATCTTATTCTGCCACACCGACGATGGAATAAACTTATGCAGAGGCAACACGCGCGGATGCTGTTCTGGCACATCCGTACTGTACCAAGCGGCATCCTCGTCGGTGAGCGGAAGTCCTTCCAATACACGCACTATAGACTTTGGGTTTTGAATGTAGAAAGTAAGAGAGTCGTCTACGTCTTTAAATACGAACAATGTGTATCTACAGCCTTTAAGACGATTCTCGGCATCCTTGCTCCAATGCGTCATAAAATAACTTCCGCTATTTACCGCACATTCAATCTGCCAGAACTGTGTATTTTTAAGCGTTCCGTCACACTCGTTCCAAAACCCCTCTATGTCCAGTTCCACATAATCTAATTTTAAAGATGCTAAATTAGAATAACTTGAGAAGTTACTGTAGGTATTGAGGATGTCGCTAACATAACAATACAAAGCCATTCTCGACTTGTCCTCTTCTTCGTGTGCCGCCCTTGCTATTGGGCATAGCACTTTTGACCCATCGCCGTTGACAAAATTGTCGAGAATGTTTAACACCTCATCAAACACGCCGTCAAAGTTTGCTACGTCACCATCTTTAGACTCATATCCGGGCAACGCCTTCAGAATAAGCATTATAAGAATAGCCACATTTATGTTTTGTTCCTTAATCTGCTGGTATATTTCAGTCTTCTTTGTCCCTCCCCCATTGTCGGACGGCGGCAGAAAGATGTAGCGCAGAATCTCTTCGACTGTCTTTTGCGGCTGAGACCTGCGCGCAAGGTTGGCACGGTAAAAATCCCATGTCCTTTTGTATTCCCCGATAAAATTGTCGAGCAAAATTGTATTGTGGCTATATGAGTAAACATACATTTGCAAGTCGGCAAAAGCCGCACGTATTTTTTGCGGACTGCTAAAACTGCGTTTTATACCATTGTTGTGGATAGAATGGTTGTCAAGCCAGTCCTCAAGTTCTGCAATCGTATTAAAAATAAGTCTTGTGTTGGCTATTACGGTAAGCCATTCTTCGTATTTTGATAAATTCTGTGCCATAATTATACCGTTATCTGTTGCTGCAAAATTACCAAATACTACGTTTGCAGCGCGTACTTATTGCCTATTTATTTGGTATCTGAACGTAATTTTGTTTAAATCTCGTATCATAAGACTTAATACAAACAAGTAAGCAACAAATAAGCACACGCATTAGAGATTAAATCTTACTTATGGAAACATTTTTCAGCGGTGGAATTCTTGCGTCCCTTCGATACATGCGAACGGAGTTAGAGCAACAAATACATCATAATAATACTGACAATTTTTGAAATTCGGCACAATGTAAGCCCCAAACAAGCGCAGAACATTTCATATCACTAACAGGCAATTGTCAGAAGAAAACATTGCTTTTTGACGCCCATTTTCTTTGATTTGAATCAAAAAGAAACACTAATAATATATTTTATTTACATTTTGTTTCATATTTTCAAAATTTAGTTTATCTTTGCAACATAAACACAACACAAACTATTCATTATGCTATTTTACAAGACCATATACATGACAAGTTTGATATCCAACCAACAATAGGTTATCCGATTCTCTGCAAACAACAGAGAGCGATTTTTCATACGATTTTACCAACAAAATTACAACACCCTAACTTAATTTAGCATTTAAACAGAGAGAGGCAGATAAACACAAATCACAACAACTAAAAAAAGACAAAACTATGAGCATAAGAATAAAAGAACTGACCGAAAGTCGCGACACCGTAAACAAATGGATGGAACGGTATGGCGTACGTTTCGGAGTGTACAAGAACGGTGTATTCAACGAGCAACTGTTTCCTTTCGACCCCGTGCCACGCATCATCGGTAAGGGCGACTGGGCCTATCTGGAGCAAGGACTAAGACAGAGAGTAATGGCGCTGAACCGTTTTCTGTGGGACATCTATCACGAGAAGAAAATAATAAAAGACGGTATCGTGCCCGAGGAATTCGTCTATTCATCGAAAGGCTATCTGCCTGAGTGCGAGGGAATCAGTCCGACGGGCGGCGTATATGCCCACATCGCTGGCATCGACCTCGTTGAAGGCAAGGACGGACAATGGTACGTTCTGGAAGATAATCTGCGCATTCCGAGCGGCGCAAGCTACCCTATGATTGCGCGCAAGATTACTCGCCGCGTAGCACCATCGACCTTCACAGCCCTTGCCGTTGCCGACAACCGCGACTATGCCGACCTTCTGCGCGACATGATGGACGAGATGAACGACAACCGCGGCATATCGGTAATCCTCACCCCGGGTCGCTACAACTCAGCCTACTTCGAGCACTCGTATCTGGCTGAGAAGACTGGAGCAACCCTTGTCTACCCCGGCGAGCTTTTTGTTGAGGACAACATGGTGTACTACACAGGCATAAACAAAGAGCGTACCAGAGTGGGCTGCATTTACCGCCGTGTAAGCGACGAATATATGGACCCGATGATATTCGAGGCTTCGTCGCTCCTTGGCATCCCAAACGTGATGCAGGCTTACAAGGCTGGCAACGTGGCTCTCGTAAATGCCATCGGCAACGGCGTGGCCGACGACAAGGGCATCTACTACTTCGTGCCGAAGATGGTTGAATACTATCTTGACGAAAAGCCTATACTACAGAATGCCCCAACCTATCTGCCTTATTTCAAAGATGACTATGATTTTGTCCTGAAAAACATACGGAGGCTTGTAGTCAAGGATGTGAGCGAGGCTGGCGGCTACGGCGTGGTATTCGGCAAGGATTTGCAAGATGATGAGCTTGAGAAACTGAAGTCGCTCATCATAGAGCAGCCGCGCCGATGGATTGCACAAGAGGTCATCGACTTCAAGGATTTGGAGATTCTGGAGGGCGACGAATTTGTGGAACGCAAAGCCGACTTGCGCGCCTTCGTAATAAGCGGAAAGGAGACGAGGGTGTGGCGCAGCGGTCTGACTCGCTTCTCGCGCAATCCCGACTCGTTCGTGGTGAACTCGTCGCAGGGCGGAGGTTTCAAGGATACTTGGGTAGTGGAGAATTGACAGTTCACAATTCACAATTCACAATTCACAGTTCACAATTCACAGTTCACAATTCACAATTTTAATTGAAAATTGAAAAAACTGAATTCAAAATTCATAATTGCCTTCATAATTAATTAAAAAGACGAGGGATTGAAAAAAATATCCTCTATACTTTAATAACCCTTCATTATAATTTTAAGAGTATGGTTAAAAGCACAATAATATCGGCACACAAGGCTAACAATCTGTTTTGGCTGGGACGTTACGAAGAACGCGTTTACATTACGCTGCATCAGCTGAGCAAATGCTGCGACAAAATGATTGACGGTGAACGGAATGACTATCTGCCTATCTGGCAGAAGCTCGATTCGACGGGCAACTATCAGACTAACGACGAGTTTACCGTTGGCATGATGTACGACGAAACAAATCCGTCATCAATAATGTCGGCACAGACAAGGGCGATGGACAACGCCATTCTGCTGCGAGAGGAGATAATGTCGGAAACTCTCGGCTACCTCGAAATGAGCGTGGCTCTGCTGAAAGAATGTCGTAACAAGCAGGAGATGAACCTCTGCAATCTGCAACCAGTGATAGACTGGTCGCTCGCTTTCTGGGGCGCGGCAGAGCAGCGTCTGCACAACCATGAGGCTCTCTACATCATGATGATGGGACGCAACGTGGAGAATCTTGACATGCTGCTGCGGTTCGACTACGACCATGAGCGCATAGCTCTGGCATACGACTCGCTGAAGCGTTACCTCCGCCACATGCCCGGACTGCTCAACGAAGACATAGAGTGCCAACTTGACGACCTCATTGCAAGCAGACGAACAAAATCGGCCGACACGGAATACAAAAACAATCTGCTGTCTCTGCTTAACCAACTGACCAAAATTTAAACGATGAAACGATATCTGTACAACTATCAGACCATCGTGACATTCAGCGAAGCAGTATCGAGACACGCCGTAATGCTGCGATGCCAGCCTGCAGTAAACGATTTTCAGACTATCGAGCAGGAACACGTTGTGGCATCGCCCGACTACGTTCTTTCTACGGGCACCGACGCCTTTGGCAACCGCATCCTCTTCGGCAGCACAAGAAAGCCACAAACGGTTTTCGCCTACGTCAGCACCGGAATCGTCGCCACGGAAACATATTTGCAGAAGCAATGCGGCGGAAACATCTTTCTCTACCGCCAGCCGTCGCGACTGACAGGTATAAACGAGGCGATGAAGGCTGCGGCAGCAACAGAGCCAGAAATGAAGCCATTGGAGAAGGCTGAAGAACTGTGCCACCGTGTGTACCAGATGATGAAATATCAGCCAGAAACCACCACGGTTGATACACCGGCGAGCGAAGTGTTTGCCAGACAGTGCGGTGTGTGTCAGGACTATGCCCATCTGATGATTGCCTTCTGCCGTGCCAACGACATTCCGGCGCGCTACGTGAACGGATTTCTCGAAGGCACGGGGCAGACGCACGCATGGGTCGAGGTGTTCGACGGCTACGTATGGCAAGGCTTCGACCCTACGCACGACTGCGAACTGATTCAGCAGGGCTACGTTAAACTGGCACACGGACGCGACTCAGCAGACTGTCCCGTGAGCCGCGGAATGTTCTGCGGACAGGCGGTGCAACAGACACAAATCAACGTAACACTACAAGAACTATGATTAAGACTATAGTATCGACAGAGCTGCCCATCGACGAGCAGTTCTGCATCCGCAAAAACGTGATACACAACGGCAAGGACGGACTGCGGTTCTGCATCGTCACAGGCACTCACGGCGACGAGCTGGAGGGTCAGATGGTGTGCTACGAGCTGGCGCGCATCGTGGGCGGACATCAGGATTTGCTCAACGGAACGCTCGAAATCTTCCCTGCCCTCAACCCGTTGGGCATCGACACCATACAGCGTGGCATCCCTAACTTCGACCTCGACATGAACCGCATCTTCCCCGGCGACCCGCACGGCACAATGGCAGAGCAGACGGCGCACGCCATCATCGAGGACATCAAGGGGGCCGACATGGTCATCGACATACACTCAAGCAACCTTTTCCTGCGCGAGACACCACAGGTACGCATCAACGTGCAGGATGCCGAATGGCTTGTGCCTTTTGCCGAGCATCTGGGCATGGACTTTGTGTGGGTTCACGAGGCCGCGACGGTGCTCGAGGCCACGCTGGCACACTCGCTCAACAGCACCGGAACGCCGTGTCTGGTGGTCGAGATGGGCGTCGGCCAGCGCATCAACCACAAGATGTGCCGGCGGCTGGTCGGCGGCATTCTGAACCTGATGCGGCACATGGGCATGTGGCGAGGCGATGTTCTGGACGATGTGCCAAGCCCCATCGTCTGCAAGGGCGACCGCGTGACGTTCCTGAATGCAGAGACATCGGGCGTGTTCCTCACGGAGCTGAAGTGCGGTGTCGGCGTGACCGAAGGACAGACCATCGGACAAATCGTCGACCCTCTGCGCGGCAAGGTACTCAGCACGGTAAAGTCGCCGGTCAACGGATATCTGTTTACCATCCGAGCCTACCCCATCGTCTATGAAGGCTCGCTGATGGCACGAATCTTTAATTCTGAAAAAGTATGAGAGAAGAAACGATATTTGAGATGACATCGTCGTACCGCGATAACTTCCGCATCCGTGGATACCGCTTTGGCGAAGGGGCAAAGACGATTGCCATTGTCGGAGCGATGAGGGGCGACGAGGTGCAGCAGCAGTACATCTGCGCCCAACTTGTAAACCGCCTGACAACCATCGAGCGGCAGGGCGGCATAGTGAAAGGGAAAAGCGTCTTGGTAATTCCGTCGTGCAACCCTTTTTCGATGAACGTGAGCCGACGATTCTGGGCGATGGACAACACCGACATCAACCGCATGTTTCCGGGCTACGACAACGGCGAGACGACGCAACGCATAGCCGCCGCCGTCTTCGATGCACTGAAAGGGTTTGAGTACGGCATACAGCTGGCAAGCTACTACGTTCCGGGAGACTTCGTTCCGCACGTCAGGATGCTGAAAACTGGCTACGAAGATGTTGAGACGGCGCGTCTGTTCGGAATGCGCTATGTAACGACCTACAAGCCGCGCCCGTTCGACACGACGCTGCTCAACTACAACTGGCAGCTGTGGAACACCAAAGCCTTCTCAGTCTATGCCGGAAAAACGGCTCAGGTTGACCAGACCGCGGGAAACGAGAATGTAGATGCCATCCTGCGCATGATGAGCCGCACCCATATCATCGCCACCCGCTTTGGCGGTGCAGCCTTCGAGTCGGAAGCCATCGACGAATCGACGCTCATGCACATCAAGGCGCAACATGCTGGAATCCTGCTTCGGCAGGTAAACGCAGGAAGCCGCGTGCATCGGGGGCAATCGTTGGCAAACATCATCCACCCGTACAATGGGCAGATTCTGAGTGACGTGAAATCGACGGTCGAAGGTACGGTCTTCTTCGCCCACAACCGCCCTGTGGTGCTGCAAAACGCCCTGTTGTTCAAGATTCACGCAATAGACTTATAACGAATAAAGCCTTCTGTAAATTACCGTTTTTTACAGAAGGCTTTATCTTGAATATCTGTTCTGAATGAGATTCGAATTTGCTTAGAATGATGTATAGCTTTGCGGATAAACACCCCACCATACATGAATGTAACAAACGTATTTACAAAAATCCATTGCGACAGATGGGGCACTCATTCAGAGTGCTTGCTATGATGACTTTTTCCGCAGGTCGTTCCAACCTGCGGTTACCGAGAGGAGACGCCTTCAGCGTCTGCAAACATCTGTATTCATATTATTTCCAAAGAGGTTCAAATTCCCATCCATTTGGGAATCCTAGAGCTTTCAAATCAACCTCCGTGAAATCAACGAACAACCAACGAAGCTTGGTGAGCATATCGTTATTAGGAGATATAACATCCAAGAAATACTTGATAATACAAATATTAAAGTATGTTCTCTGAGGATCGACCTGTTGGGTTATCCAAGGTCGGTGAATACGTCTTGGCATCATTGGCAGAATAATATTCTTTTTATTCCATACTCTGGAATGATGGCAGCATGAGTTCCTTACAAGAGTCAATGTCGTAATCCATGATTCAAATACCTTTGGCTGGAGTCCAAATTTGTGAGATATAGCCTTTCTAATTCTATTCTCCTTTAGATTTCGGTACACAATATTAATCGTCCCCATAGTAAGAAGCTCTCCAAGAATCCAAACAGGAGGGTATTGGTTTGTATACTTGTTCTTGAAATGCTGTATAAAATCCTCTGTTGATTTACGGTACTCCATGCCGATACGATTTGCCGTATCGGTAAAGACTTGTAGGTTGGCAAAATGTTCACTATTCATCAACCAGAAATCATCTTTGGACATCTCAGCAGTGATATTCATAACAGCTTCTCTCACAGCTATCTCTATTTTCTCAATCTCATTGAACATAAGCATTCGCAATTTCTTGTCAAAGCGGTATAGCATCATAACCTTTTTGAACGAGGCTCCAATCTTGTACTGATGCTGAGTCTTAGGGCTTTTCAATAGAGGGTACATATATGCCGACAGACGATAATATCCGATATTCTCCAGATAATCCTCAGCCTTATGTTCATCGTTGATTTCCATTCCACGAGACTTCAGTAGTTTTACTAAATCTGCCGAATTTGAATAGGTTTTGGTAAAATTTATTCGTGCCATATCTATAAACAAAAAAGCCCCGCACATTTGAGCATCAGCGAGAGGCTTGGCGGGAACTAACACCGCAAAGATAAGAAGAAACCTACACTAATGCAAACATTTCAGGAAAAATTTATTTATTACACGAACTATGAGTAAAAAACGACAGCCACAAAACAGAAACAAGCACAACAAATACGCTATCTTCTGTGAAGAAATAAGATGGTAGAACTCCTTACTTTTGTTCATTGTCATTCAGCTACAAATCAAAAAAATACTCTGCAAAACTACACAAAAATACCTTTACGACAAAAGTAAGCACATTTCTCTTTTTTCACAAGCAAACAATTATGAATTGTGACTTTCCAAGATTTCCCTCCGCAAAGTTTTGCTTGCCAAAAGACCGTTCATTCCGAAAAAACTTTGTACTTTTGTCGCCACTAAATTCAAGCACAGAAAATGAGTTTTAAGAGAAGCATTGACGATATTAAGACACAGCCACTTAATCACGACAGCGGAACGAAGAAGGTATTGTTCAACTACCAGGATTTCGACACGCCTTGCAGACAGATTAGCGTTGCCACGTTCAACGCAGGCGATGTGTGCGAGGAGCACGTCCATCCCACTCTCGACGAGCATTTTTATTGGGAAGAAGGCGAAGGATTCTTCACGATAAACGACGAGAAAGTGCCATTCACCAAGGGTGATTACATCTACGTTCCAGCCAACACGTCGCACTCCATCAAGTTCGAAAAGACGAGCAGATGTATGTGCATCGGCATTGCCCTCGATTGGAAAAATCCACAAAAATGAGATAAAAAAATTAAACGTAAAAAAATGAAACATTTCGACAGCGACTACATGGAAGGTGCACATCCGCTTGTGATGCAGCGCTTGCTCGAGACAAATTTTGAGCAAACCACCGGATACGGAAGCGACGACTACACGGCAAAGGCAAAGCAACTAATCAGAGAGGCTTGCGGAAACGATGAACTCGACGTTCATCTATTGGTGGGCGGAACACAGACAAACTCTACCGTGATTGACGGCTTGCTGGCGCGTCACGAAGGCGTTTTGGCAGCCACAACGGCACACATCAATGCACACGAATCGGGCGCAATTGAATCGTGCGGACACAAGGTCCTCACCCTTCCGTCACACGACGGAAAGGTCGATGCCGACGAGGTTGAGGACTTCATAACAAACTTCTATGCCGACGAGACATACGAGCACATGGTTGCTCCGGGAATGCTATACATTAGCTTTCCAACCGAGTACGGAACAATCTATTCAAAAGAAGAGCTGACTAAGCTGCACGGCATCTGCCAGAAGCACGATATTCCGCTTTACATCGACGGCGCACGCCTCGGCTACGGCTTGGCTTGCCCTGAGGCCGACATCACGCTGAAGGACATGAAAGACCTCTGCGACATCTTCTACATCGGCGGAACAAAGGTCGGCGCGCTGTTTGGCGAGTGCGTGGTTGCTCGCAAGGGCTTACTAAAGCACTTCTTCCCACTGATAAAGCAGCACGGCGCACTGCTCGCCAAGGGCAGACTGCTCGGCATTCAGTTTGCAACGCTGTTTACCGACAATCTCTACCACAAGATATCGGCTCACGCCATCGACATGGCAATGATTCTGAAGAAAGGCTTCGAGGCGAAAGGCTACAAGCCGTTCATCGACTCTCCTACCAACCAGCAGTTCTTCACTCTACAAAACGAGGTGATTGACAGACTGATGCGTACATCGACATTCGAGATTTGGGGCACGCGAGGCAAGACACACTCAACCGTGCGCTTCGTAACAAGCTGGGCAACAAAGCAAGAGGCTGCTGAACAACTTATCGCAGAGTTGTAAAAGCATAAAAAAGTTCCTAACCGTTTAGCGATTAGGAACTTTTCTTTTATCTCTGTTCTACTTTTATCAGTTCAAGTTCGAAAATGAGTGTTGAGTAACCGGGAATGTCGTCGCACCGTTTCTTGCCATAGCCAAGGTCGTACGGAAGGATTATCTCGAAGCGGTCGCCGGCGCGCATCTTTGTGAGAGCAATCTGCCAGCCCATTATCAGTTCGCGAACAACAAAGCAGGCAGGCAACGAATGTCCGTCCTCGGTTGTGTCGATAACCTTGCCGTCAATCAACTTGCCTGTGTAGTGGACAAACACAATGCTGTTTGTGCGCGGAAAGACCGTTCCGCCAGCACCTTCCTTTATCTTGCGGTAGAGCATTCCGCTCTGATGCTTTGTGTAGATGCCCTCTCCCTCCTTCGTTTTTAGGAAAAGCGCGTTTGCTTCCTTGTATCTCTTGTCTCTTTCGTTCATTGTTTTTCCATTTTATAGCCAAGACGCTTCAGCTCGACGGCTGCGCCTACCTTGTAAAGAACCTTGATGCTTCGGACATAGACGTGAAATGCCATCGGACTTCCCGGCTCAACCTGCTCGTGCCTGATTGTGTCGAGAGATTTCTCGGAGCAGATGCGCACAAGTTCCTCGCAACGGTCGTATTCCTCGCCCTCCATCTGCAAAATATCCTCGCGGATGTGTTCGTCCATGCAGTCGAATCCGCGCACGTCGCGAAACGTCTCGTACAGATTTTGACAGCCCGAATATTTCTCCCACTCGGCATCCCAGCAATGTGCCACAGCCATTCCAACGTACATTGCCCAGCCAAGCGAGACGGTAGGATATTTTTCGAACTCCTTAACGGCATCGCCCATGTATGGCAGAGCAATCTGCTCCCATCGGTTGTCTATATCGGGCGATGATGCAAGAACCTTGTCGGCAACTTGCATAGCCACGCACATCTGCGCTATCTTCTGCATCAGCGCATCTTCATACTTGTCAAGATATTCCTGATTGTCCATTCTTTCTGTACCTGAAAATTATCTGAGCAGTCCAAGTGCCGACAGTTCTTCCTTGCGAAGATTCTTCTCTACCTGCTTAACCAAATCCTCGAGTTCGAAAACCTGCTCTTCGAGTTGATAAAGCGAATTTGCCATACGCTGTCTCTCGGCAACCGACGACGATGCGTAGACAAGCCTCTGCTGCTCGAGTTTCGCACTCATATCCTCAAAGTGTTTCTTGCGAGCCAGCCAGTTGTTTACCGACGTGTAGGCTGAAGGGCTCTTGAAGTCGGACAGATAATAGTAAACATGGTCGTCGTCTACCACAAAGGTAAATTCCTTCTTCGGAATAACGTTCTTCGCCGCCTCACTCTGGTTGCGCACGAAGGCAAGACGCTCAAGAGCCTCATCAACGGCGTCCTTGTCGGTCCAAGTATCCTTCAGACTGTGAAGCATTGCCACCTTCTGGCACTGCTTGCGCTCATCGGGATCGTTGTAGTCGTAAGAAGTTCGCAATCCTTCGGGAATGAAGATGTAGATGCACACCTTTCCCTCGGGCTGATATCGGTCGCTGACAAGCCATCCAAGCTGGTTAACGTCGTCTTCGACATAAAGATATTCGTTAAACTCTGAATTGAACGGATAACCGAGGTTGGCAGGCTCAACAAAACCCGTACCGTCGCCGTTCTCGCGAGTCATGTAAATGTCGTATCCTCCGATGCCTTCGCGACTGTTTGACGAGTAGTACATCTTTGTTCCTTCGGAATTTACAAACGGATAATTGATATCGCAATCTTCCTGAAGTCCACGGCAGATGTGCGATTCTGTCCAACCATCACCCGCCTTGTCGCAGGTAAAAAGCTGAAGATGTCCTGCTTCGTTGCGATACGAATATGTGAGTTTTGTTCCGAATCCGTTAAGGAAAATCATCGCGCCAGTAGAATCGGCTACGTTGAAGAAATGCTGGTACGAGTCGATGGTTCCGTTCTCCTTGTCCATCTTTATCTCGCTTAGGAAAGCCTCCTTGTCGACCACTACACTGTCGATAAACTGCACCTTAGATGTGTTTGGCAGATTGTCGCGCAGTTTTCTCACCTGCTCGCGCAGACGAGCCACAGCCATTGCCTCGTTGCTCTGCTTCTTCTTGTTCAGAAGAATTATCTGCTTGGTGTAATAAGTCTCGGCATCGTCGAGCATCCAGTTGGCACGATAATAGGCAGCCAACTTGGCGCACGACTGGATGTTTCCTTTCATCGCCTGCTTCTTCAGCAGGTTTATCTGTGCTGCCGTCTGAGCCCACGCGCTTCCGGCTACGAGCATCGCAACGGCAAGAAAAGCATATCTTATAATCTTCATCACTATTCTATTTATGAAAAACGGCACAAATTTAACACTTTTTTACGTAAACGGCAAAAATACACAAGTATTGTTTTTTGTCGCGGCTGAATGCCCGGTTTTAGTTGGAAAATGAAAAACTCCGGAGCAACCAACTTTTCTTGCTTCGGAGTTTTCCAGAATTATTTGTAGATTTCGGCAAGTTTCTCGCCGAGTTTCTCGCCCATCAGATTCTTTGCAACAATTGTTCCGTCGGGAGCAACAAGTACGTTCGAAGGGATTGACATGATGCCGTAAGGTTCGGCTGCCACGCACTTCCATTGCTTTAGGTCGGACAGCTGAACCCATTTCATTCCAAGACGTTCAACCGCACCCTTCCAAGCCTCAGCCTTCGAGTCGAACGAGATTCCGATTATCTCCAAGCCTTTAGGATTGTACTTCTCGTAGTTGGCAACCACGTTTGGCATCTCTCTTCGGCACGGACCGCACCACGAAGCCCAGAAGTCGATAAGAACATACTTGCCCTTTCCTATCCACTCGCTGAGTCGATGAACATTTCCGCTGGCATCGGGAATCTCAAGGTCGATGAACTTCTTTCCGGGCATCGACTTCTCATAAGCCTCCTTAACCTTCTTTGGACGGCTCATAACCGAGTTTGCGAAATAAGGAAGCGAAGGGTCGAGCATTTTACAAAGTTCCTCATACTCAACTTCATAGCAAAGTTCGTTCATAAACACTCCGGCAACCACGTTGTTGCGGTTACGGCTCACAATTTCTTTCAGAGTCTTGACGTATTTTGCCTCGTCGTTGTCAGCAATGCTTCCGAGGAGGGCGTTCTCCTTCTTCAGAAGGTCGTTGAGTTTTGTGCCGCTGCTTGCACCGGTTGTAAGGTCTATGCTGATTTTGTCGCCATCAACAATGTACATAGCCGACTTGTAGCCCGACATTCGGCGGCTTTTGCGCGTTGCCAGCACAAGCACCTGATTAGCCTCTGTTGATTTTGACTTGAGCGTAAACGCGCCAGACTTTACGGCAACGCTGTCAATCGTGTTGCCAAGCATATCGTTTACGTAAAGTTTCTTTACGTTAGATTCGCATTTTCCGTTAAGTGTATAACTGTTTTGTGCCATTGCACCAACACTCAGCATTAGTGCAAAGCCGAGCATTTTACCTCTAATTTTCATGTTCATTATTCTGTGTATTAAAATGATTATGCAAAGATATATTTTTCCGTCGAGAAAAACAATGCTTTTTGGCTGATTATAAATTAAAACGGTAATACTTTTAGATATAAAACAACAAAAAAGTATTCGATATCAAAATAACAAATGTTAAAAAATGTTAACTGTGATAAAAATTTAGCACAAATATGTTGCATAACATAAAAATTACAGTATCTTTGCAACGTGTTTTTCATGGTATTAGATTAAAGGTTATAAAAGATGGGTTGTCGGGATGACAACCTTTTTTTTTGCCCTTACCCTAACCTATCATACCAAGGAAATATCGGTGAACCCTCAAATCATCATTCAGTTCGGGATGGAACGAAGTGGCAAGCAGACTACCCTGACGAACAGCCACAATGTTGCCATCGACCTTCGCAAGCACCTTTACGTCCTCGCCCACCTCTACGATAAACGGAGCGCGGATGAATGTCATCGGCACTTTCTCATCTTCGGAAGATGAGATGTCGCCGAAGGATTCTTCGGTATAGAAACTGCCGAGCTGACGGCCGTAGGCGTTTCTGCGCACAACCACGTTCATGGCAGCATCACCAAGAAACGATTCAGAATCGTTGCCCTCAATCTTCTTTGACAAGAGAATCATTCCGGCGCATGTTCCAAAAGTAGGAAGTCCGCCGGCAATTGCGCTGCGGATAGGCTCAACAAGATTCTCATCGCGCATGATGCGTTTCATTGCCGTACTCTCTCCGCCCGGAATGATGAGTCCCTTCGGCTCGTCGCGACCGATAAAATCCTGCCAGTCGGGCAGATTGCGAATAAGAATAGAGTCGGCACCTAATTTTTGGAGCATCTGCTGATGTTCAGCAAATGCTCCCTGTAATGCTAATATTGCAATAATCATATTACTTACCTCTTTCTGCCATCAGCAACTCAATCTCACTCTCGTTGATGCCAACCATAGCCTCGCCAAGATCCTCGCTCAACTCGGCAATGACCTTAGGATTGTTGTAGTTTGTAACAGCCTTTACGATTGCCTGAGCACGCTTTACCGGGTCGCCGCTCTTGAAGATACCGCTACCAACAAAAACGCCCTCAGCACCGAGTTGCATCATCAGAGCCGCATCGGCTGGAGTTGCAACGCCGCCGGCTGCGAAGTTTACGACTGGAAGCTTGCCGTTCTTGTGAACGAAATCTACCAAATCGTAAGGCACGCGGAGTTGCTTTGCTGCCTCGTAAAGTTCGTCCTCGCTCATTGAGACAAGGCGACGAATTTCGCTCTGCATCATGCGCATGTGGCGAACAGCCTGAATAACATCGCCCGTGCCCGGCTCGCCCTTTGTACGAATCATTGTAGCACCTTCGTTGATTCGGCGCAATGCCTCGCCAAGATCCTTAGCACCGCAAACGAAAGGCACTTTGAACTTGCGCTTGTCAATGTGATAAACATCATCTGCCGGACTGAGCACCTCGCTCTCGTCGATATAGTCAATCTCAATGGCCTCAAGAATCTGAGCCTCAACAAAATGACCGATACGGCACTTTGCCATGACTGGGATTGAGACAGCCTCTTGAATACCCTTAATCATCTTAGGGTCGCTCATACGGCTAACGCCGCCTGCTGCGCGAATATCTGCCGGAATACGCTCCAATGCCATTACTGCACAAGCACCAGCCTCCTCGGCAATGCGAGCCTGCTCTGGGGTTGTTACATCCATGATGACGCCGCCCTTGAGCATCTGCGCCAAATTACGATTTAGTTCTACTCTGTTTTCCATTTTGCGTTTTATTTTCTTTTGTTTGAAATTTGTGGTGCAAAATAAAATTCGTTTGCGCAAAACGACAAAATTCTGTTCCGAAAAGAGAAAACAATAAGCCGAAACAAACAAAAAAACATCTGGAAAATTTCCGTAGAAACAATCAAGATGCTTTCTTTTTGTCAGATTTTCAGTAGTCTTTACGGACTTGTGTTGGCGATTTTCCGCAATTATTACGGAAGAACTTGCTGAACATTGCCTGAGACGAGAAGCCGAGGTTGTCGGAAATCTCCTGAATGGTGAGGCGCGAGTTTTCGAGAAGCGTCACAGCCTCGTGCATTATATATTCGGCAATAATCTGCTTTGGCGACTTGCCCACAGCCTTATCCGTAACTTGACAGAGGTAACGCGTTGTTATCGAGAGTCTTCCGGCATAGAAAGCTACATCGTGAGCCGACTTGTAATTCTCGGCAATTATCGACATAAAACGGTTGTAGATGTCGGCAGGACGCGCCAGACGACTTTCTGCCGTTACCGAATAAACCACCTGACTGTGAACATAGGCATGGGCATTTGCCACCGCCTGAAAAACATCGTCGCCCATAGCCATGCGCGTTGCCACCGCCGTAGAGAATACTCCGGCAACGCCGTGCTTCTGCCAGCCTTCGGTGTTGTGCGACGAGAAGAAACGCTTCTGCCCCTCGGCATAGAGAATGGCGGTGAGCATTCCCTCGGTCTGATGTCCGCCACGGAGCATCACGGCTTGCGCACCCATTTCGACGAGCATCTCGGCGGCACGTACCATATCGTCGTTTGTGGCAACGGTCATGCCGAGAAGAAGTTCTGCCTCGCTACACTTCAGTATGAGCAGGGAAGCCTCGGGAATGAGGTTCGACTTCCATGCCTCGATGGCGGCATCGCTGAGCAGACGCTCGCCATGCGACGACAAGATTCCCGGCACGAGAACAATCTTCCGGCAGCCGATAATCTCGTTTCGCAAAACCCTTACAGTCTCGGCATCGCGCACCATTCCAACCTTCACGGCTCGCGGATGCACATCGTTGAACACCGCCTTTGTCTGCCCAGCCACCATGCTTGCCGGAAGGTCGTGGATGCTCTGAATCCCGTAGGCATCCTGAACGGTTATCGAAGTAATTGCCGTGACGGCACGCGCTCCGAGAGCCGAGATTGTGCGTATGTCTGCCTGAACTCCGGCAAAGCCCGTATTGTCCGAGCCTGTAACGCTCATAACTGGTATATTCTGCTTCATTCCGCGAAGATACATTTTTTTTGCGCCACATCACCAAAAAAGAGTTCCGTTTTTAACAAATATACTGCGGAAAAATCTTTCCTTTCAGCATTTTTCTGAATCCACGTGGCTTATGTGCGCTTTTTTTCATAATTTTGCCTGCTTATTATGAATAAAATGGACGAACAGAAAAAATTGTCGGAGGAGTACAAACTCACCAAGCGCATCCGCACGCATTTTCAGAAAGGATTGGTGCAATATTCGCTCATCGACGAGGGCGACAAGATACTTATTGCGCTTTCGGGCGGAAAGGACTCGCTGGCTCTGCTCGAACTGTTTGCCGAGCGCAGCAAGGTTCTGAAACCGCGCTTCACGGTAGAGGCGGCACACGTTGTGATGACCAACATAAAGTACGAAAGCGACCACAAATATCTTGAGGAGTTTGCGGCGAGCCACGGCGTAAAACTTCACATCGTGGAGACATCTTTCGACTCCACAACCGACAATCGGAAGTCGCCATGCTTTCTCTGTTCGTGGAACCGACGCAAAGCCCTCTTCACGCTCGCAAAAGAACTGGGCTGCAATAAGATAGCGCTCGGCCATCATCAGGACGACATTCTGCAAACGATGCTGATGAACATCACCTTTCAAGGAGCATTCAGCACCATGCCGCCGAAACTTGTGATGAGGAAATTCGACATGACGATTATCCGTCCGATGTGCCTCGTTCACGAAGCCGACCTGAAAAGGCTCGCAGAACTTCACGGCTATCGGAAACTGATAAAGAACTGTCCTTACGAAACCGATTCGCACCGCTCTGACATCAAGCAGATTTTTGCGCAGTTAGAGCAGATGAATCCGGAGGCGAGATACAGTCTGTGGAACTCGATGAACAACATACAGACAGAACTTCTACCGCAGGCAAAAAACAATTAAACACCCATTTTTTTGATTATGATTACGGAAGATACGATATGCGCCATTGCCACCGCCCGCGGAGGTGCCATAGGCGTTGTGAGAGTTTCGGGAACAGAGGCGATTAGCATTGCCGACAAGATATTCAGAGGCAGAAAGACGCTTGCTGAGACAAAGGCGAACAGCGTTATATTCGGCAATATTGTCGATGCCGAACAGAATATCGTCGATGAAGTGTTGGTGAGCGTCTTCCGTGCGCCGCACTCTTACACGGGCGAGGATTCGGTTGAAATTTCGTGCCACGGAAGCGACTACATTCTGCAAACCGTGATACAACTCCTCATAGCCAACGGAGCGCGCACCGCCAAGGCTGGCGAATACACGAAACGCGCCTTTCTGAGCGGAAAGATGGACTTGAGTCAGGCCGAAGCCGTTGCCGACCTCATAGCCTCATCGTCGGCAAGCACGCACCGATTGGCTCTGAACCAGATGCGCGGCGGATTCAGCAAAGAACTTGCGCAGCTGCGCGAGAAACTTTTGAAAATCACGTCGTTGCTTGAACTTGAACTCGACTTCAGCGAAGAGGATGTTGAGTTTGCCGACCGCATCGAACTTCGAAATCTGGCGGCAACAATCGAGGACCGCATCAGCTATCTTACATCATCATTCAAACTCGGAAATGCCATAAAGAACGGCGTTCCGGTGGCAATCATCGGTGAGACGAATGCCGGCAAGAGCACACTTCTGAACCGACTGCTTAACGAGGAACGCGCCATCGTGAGCAACATTCACGGAACAACGCGCGACGTGATAGAGGAAACTCTGAATATCGACGGAACGATATTCCGCTTCATCGACACAGCCGGAATCCGTCAGACAACCGACGAGATTGAGCGCATAGGCATTGAGCGCAGTTTTCAGAAGATGGACAAGGCTGAAATCGTGCTCTGGCTAATAGATTCTACGACTTTCGCCGGAACAGACAACGAGGCGATGGGGGACATCGCGCGCCATTGCAGGGACAAGAAACTTGCCGTCCTGCTCAACAAGTCGGATTCAGCCACAGAAAATGCCGTTGCGCAATGTGCCGACACAATACGCCGCACTCTTGGCGATGGCATCGACATAATGTCAATCAGCGCGCTCGAAAACAGCGGCATAGAGGAACTGAAGCAATGGCTGGTGGCTAAGGCATCAATCCCGCAAGTGAACGAGAGCGACATAATAGTGACAAACCTGCGCCACTACGAGGTGCTGTGCAAGGCTGGCGAGAGCATCGCCAAGGTGCGCACCGCCCTCGACCTCAACATTCCCGGCGACCTTGTTGCCGAAGACTTGAACGAGACAATCAACATCCTCGGCGAAATAACAGGCCAGATTTCAAACGACGAGGTACTTGGCAATATCTTCAAGAATTTCTGCGTGGGAAAGTAGATTTTGCGTGGGAAAGTAGATTCTGCGTGGGAAAGTAGATTCTGCAACTAAAAAAATGTATATATCAGCCAAATCAGCACAATAGTTTACATTTGCATAGCCGAACTTACAAATTCGGCTAATTTTGTCATAACAAGTCATTTTTCCTCTGAAACACATCGAGTTTCAAGTCGAAATTAGTATATTTGCAACTAATAACATATTATCATTAAATAAAAGATACCGCACATTATGGATAATATATTATCAGTATTAAACAACTATACACTTGACAATGCCGATGATATAGCCAAGGCTCTTGCCGATGACTTTCGCAAGCGACGTATAGAGAAGAATCTGACACGCGAGCAAGTGGCAGAGAAATCGGGCGTGGCTTTGAGCAACCTCGTGAGGTTTGAGCAGAAAGGACTCATTTCCCTGAAGAACCTTATCGGTCTTGCCATGGCAATGGACTACACATCAGAAGTGAAGAACATCTTTGCAGAACCAAAGTATTCCACCATGGAAGAACTGACACAAATTCGCAAAAACATGGGTAAGACCAGAGCGCACAAGGCTCAACAATAAGAACTGGAATTATGAAAAAGATAGACAGACTGACCGTAAAGTATCACAATGATGTTGTCGGAGTTATTTCTCTTACTCCCGACGACAAGCGGCTTGCCTTTGAATATGATTCTCTCTGGCTTGCCGAAGGATTCAGTATTTCTCCATTGGAGTTGCCATTGAAAAGCGGTCTCTTCCTTGCAAAGCCGACACCGCTATACGGCAATTTCGGAATCTTTGAGGACAGTCTGCCAGATGGCTATGGGCGCTACCTACTGCACAAGGCACTGCTACGCGAGGGTGTTGACGACAGAAATCTTTCTGCCATCGACCGACTCAGCATCGTGGGCAACAGCGGCATGGGCGCATTGACTTACGAACCCGAGACCATTATCACAAAGGAAAACGGAATAAAGGATTTTGACCTACTCCAAGAGAAAGCCTTGGAAGTTCTAAAAGAGCAGCAGGACTCAGACGCTGGTCTCTTGCTCTATAACAGTGGAAATAGCGGAGGATGCCGTCCGAAAGCCATTTTTTCAGACGATGAAGGTCATTGGCTTGTCAAGTTCCGACATACTTACGATCCTCAAGATATGGGACAGCAAGAATACCACTACAACGAGGTTGCAAGAAAGTGTGGCATTGATGTTCCAGATTTTAAGTTAGTAAACGGAAAATACTTTGCTACACGCCGTTTTGACATGACTGCGGATGGCGAACGAATTCATACTGCCACAGCCGGAGGTTTGCTCTGTCTATCACTCTCAGAACCCGTACTCGATTATGGCAATCTGTTGGCATTGACAGGGTATCTAACCCAGAACCCAAAATATGTTGAGGAAATGTATCGTCGCATGGTTTTCAATTACCTCACAGACAACAAGGACGACCATTGCAAGAACTTCAGTTTCCTTGTCCGCAAAGATGCTAATGGCAAATATGTTTGGCATCTTGCACCTGCATACGATCTAACACTCTGCACGGAAGGATATAACGGGCAACATGCTACGTCAGTCAATCAGACAGGCTACCCTACTCTTCAAGATTTCATAGCAGTCGGTACGAAAATCAAGACGAATGAAAAACGATGCCGAGAAATCTTTGACGAGGTTTATCAGAACTGCGGAGATTTGTTGCTGTACAAACAAATTGTGGTCAGATGAATGGATAGTTCTATCAGAAGAAGCAGTATGAATGCATTGTGGGCAATTACATACTTTCTTCAATGTCGACTACATTCGTATATTACAGTTTCATTTCTTTTGTAGCTTCACGAACACGCTCTATTTCGTTAACAATAAAATTTACAAACTTGGTAGAATGTGCTTCAATATTTACCCAAAAATCATCATTTAACTCATATTCTTCGTGCCAGTTCCATCCTATATAATTATCACCTTGATTTTCATAAACATCTTCCATCTTTGACAAATACTTTTTTGCAATAATTTTCTCTGGAGCACGCCAAACACCAGAGAAAAGAATCATATTATCACTTTCCATTGCCCACCAACATTTTTTCCACTCGGGAATAGACACTTCCAAATCAAAATAATCATACCTAAAGTCATAAGATTTAATATTATAATTCTTCTTTTCAAGAACTTTGCAAATTTTATTTTCACAAATACTTTTTATCTTATTATTAGCTGTTGAGCTAACAATATCCTGAAGTTTATCAACAGACTCCCAAGTCTGAAGTATCTCACTTAGTTTTTCAATATGAAGTGTATTCATAAACTGTTTTCCTAATTCATTATTGATTATAATATCCTCTTCCCTTATTTTTAATTTATCTTTCAAAAAACTAACATACTGAATGATCGCCGAATGCAACAATGGTTCGTTTTGCACAAATTCGTCCTTTTCAAGTTTTTCAAGCCAAGGCAAAATATTATATTTGTAATTAACACAAATAAAACGGCCTTTATCTCTATCTGAGTATCCAAGATTCCGTTTTGCTTTGTCTGTCAAACTAATATCAGATACTATTTTTTTGCCATCTAACGTGAGATATATAACATAGATTTTTCTTTTAGGGATTGCCAATCCTTCAACATAGTCTATGTATCTTTCTATCTGAGAACTTTGATCTGGAGCATTCCAGATTTTGTTTTCAATCACGATTGCATATGATTTCTTTTCCTTTACAAGCAAGTCTATTCTACTCTCCTCATTACTCAGTTCGGGAAGATTAACAGATATGTTCATTTTACGTTTGGTGATAGTACCAAGCAATGAAATGAATGACTCCAAAATCGGATATTCACCTTCATGTGAATATTGCAGCAATACTTTTAATATCCGTGAATTTGAATTTTCATTTGCGTGAAGTTCCGAGATGACATTTATGAAACAAGGAAGTTCATCAATCTTCTTTTTATAGAGAACATTAAGTTCTTTAGCTATTCTGATAAGAACGTCATTACCAATCATATGTTTACAATATAAATTCTGTCCGAAAAGACACAAATTGCATAATGAGTAATTTTGATGCAAAATTAATAATAATGCAATAAACGTCGCACCATTTCCACAAAAAATCTTACTGCCTTATAATTTTCCCAAAATAGTTTTTTAACGAATTCAACATCAAAGCCAAGTAAAATAAGGCTTCAGCCTTCCTTTAGAAAAAACATTAGATTCTGCATCAGCAAATTCCCACACAAAAAAATAATCCGCAAACTCATTGAAGAGCCTGCGGATTATTGTGTTACCTAAAAATCTTTTGGGCAAACATAGTTAGATAGATGCGCCAGTTGCGCCAAATGTGACCGCCGTCGGTTTCGACATATTCGTACTTGTACCCCTTGCTGTCCCAGTAGTTGCGAAGGTCTACGGTACTTTGGTAGAGGAAATCGGTCTTGCCCATGCCCATCCAGTAGAGTTTTGGCTTGCTGCCGAACAGTTTGGCACTCTGCTGCGCAAAGTTAGGGTCGCTCTTAATCTGCTCGGCAAATGGCTGATTCATATTGAAGTCCTTGCCAAGATGCAGACCGGCAGAGAAGAGTCCGTAATAGTCGAACGTTGTAGGATAAAGCAGACTGATGGCGAAAGTGTGTCCGCCGCCCATAGACAGACCGCAGACGGCGCGTCCGGCACGGTTCTTTACCGTCCGATAGTTGGCATCGACATACTTTACAATATCCATGAAACTGGCAGGAATGGTGGCTGCGGCCGGCTCGGTCGGTCCAGTTCCTGCGCCACGGAATCCCGGCGTGTACATACCAAACGACCACTCGCCCGGAGCAGCCTGACAGTTTGGATTGCCGTTCGGCATTACCACAATCATCGGCTTTGCCTTGCCCGTGGCTATGAGGTTGTCGAGAATCTGGGCGGCTCTTCCAAGTTCGCTCCAAGCATTCTCGTCGCCACCCGAACCATGAAGCAGATACAGGACGGGATATTTTCCACCCTTGTCGTAGCCGGGAGGAGTATAGATTGTCATGCGTCGCTGCATCTTCAACGTAGGACTGTTGTACCACACCTTGCTGAGGTTTCCGTGAGGCACTTCGTTTACTCTGTACAAATCGCCTTTGTCACCCTTTTCTGCGCTTACAATAAAGATGTTGGTAAACGATACAATATCGCGATTGACATAGATATTTGCAGGGTCTTTCACACCCGTCATTCCGTCTATGTTGAAAGTATAACAGTACATCTCGGGAGACAGTTTGCCCGATGTGTAACTCCACACGCCATTCTTGCCCTCTACAAGTTGGGCAACACCGGGAGCATCGTATGTGCCATATCCGGGAACCTCGACAGGATTTGCTGGCAGAAAATCACCTGTCACCTCAACCTTTACAGCCTTTGGAGCATAAAGGTTGAAAGTGACCGTGCCATCTTTGTTTACAACCGGAGACTGCACGCTGGCGCTGTTGAACAGTTTCTCCTGAGCCTGAACGGAAAGACTGCACATGGCCGCAAGTGCCAATGTTATTATCGTCCTCATACATCTATCTCTTTAGCAGATTGAGTTTCACCTCTGGTTTCAGCACGTCGTGAACCTTTGTCTGCTGCCCCTTTACTGATGCTTTCAGAGTTGCCTTGATGTCCTGAACCGAAGCGGCTACGAGGAACTGATATTCGCCCTCGGCAACAACCCATGCCGAAGAAGCCTCATCGAAAGATACCAAATCGGCAGCAGCAACACTAAGCGTAAGAGTCTCACTCTCGCCCGGCTTCAGATTCTTTGTCTTGGCATAAGCCTTCAACTCCTTGGCTGGCTTGTTGGCAGCCTTCGAATCTGGAGCAGAGATGTAGAGTTCTACAACCTCCTTGCCCTCTCGCTCGCCAGTATTCTTGATTGTTACAGACACTTCGTAGCCATCGTTTTTCTTGTCAATCTTTGCATCGCTATACTCGAAAGTAGTATAACTCAGACCAAAGCCGAACGGATAACTTACAGGAACGTTGAACGAGTCGAAATAGCGGTAGCCAACGTAGATGTCTTCCTCGTATTCGGTAAAGTCAACGTTGCGCACATTGCCCTTCTTGCCCTGATTAAGCATGTCGATGCGAGGGTCTTCGTCTATTGGGAAATTCTTTGAAGAATAGGCATCGGTGAACTTCACAGGCCATGTCATGGTGAATTTTCCTGATGGCGACTGCTTGCCGCTGAGTACATCGACAACGCTGTTTCCGCCTTCCTGACCGGCCTGCCAAGCGCAGAGAATGGCATCTGGCAAGTCCTTCCACGATGCTGTCTCTATTACTCCGCCGATATTCAGAAGCACAACCACCTTCTTGTTTGCCTTATGATAGACATCGCACACCTGCTGAAGCAACTGACGCTCCGAAGCGCTCAGATTGAAATCGGCAACCTTGCGGTCGAGGAACTCGCCAGACAAGCGTCCAAGCGTTATTACGGCGATGTCGGCAGTCTCTGCCTGCTTTTTCAGTTCGTCGACAGAGAACAACTTTTCTGCTGGCAGCGGCTGTGGCAAAAATTTGACATACATAGCCTTGTCAGGGTCGCTCTTTTCAAGTTCCTTGATTTCAGCCTCAGTCTTCTTTTTGATATCGCCAAGATATGTTTCATAAGCGTTTTTCAGGCTTCCTGAAACTGAGTAGCCGCCGTTATTCAAACCATCGAGAAGCGACACGACGTAAGCGTGATTAACATTGCCAGAGCCTGTTCCGCCGGCAATGAAATCGTAAGATGTATTTCCGTAGAGAGCCACATTCTTTACAGTCTTGGCGAATGGCAGAGCCTTCTCGTTCTTCATCAAGACCATACCTTCGGCAGCAGACTGGCGAGTTACGGCTGCATGAGCCTTCAAATCGGGTTTGTTGCTGAACTGATATCCTTGGAAACGAGGACTTTTCTCAACAAGATTCAGAATACGACTTACGCTGCGGTCGAGGTCGGCCTCGGCAAGTTTTCCGCTCTTCACGCCAGCCACGATACTGTCGAACTGCTCTTTTTTTCCGGGCTGAAGCATATCGTTTCCAGCCCACATCTGCTTGGCGCCGTCTTTTCCGCCAAACCAGTCGGTCATCACCGTGCCTTCGTAGCCCCATTCATCGCGCAGAATGGTTTCTACAAGGTCTTTACTTTCAGAAGAATACACTCCGTTGATGTAGTTATATGAAGTCATCACCGTCCAAGGCTTACTCTCTTTTATGGCAATCTCGAAGCCCTTCAGATAGATTTCGCGCAAGGCTCGCTGCGAGATGCGTGCATCGGTATTCATACGGTTTGTTTCCTGATTATTGGCAGCGAAGTGCTTTATACTTGTTCCGACATCGTTCTTCTGAACGCCTGCGATATAGGCAGCAGCGGTCTTTCCTGCCACAACCGGGTCTTCAGAATAGTACTCGAAATTTCGACCACACAACGGATTTCGCATGATGTTAAGGGCTGGAGCAAGCAGAACATCGGCACCATATTCCTTAACCTCCTCGCCAATGGCCAGACCAACCTCTCCTATCAACTTTGTGTTCCATGTAGAAGCAAGCAGAGTTCCTATTGGGAAATGGGTGCAGTAATATGTGGCTGAATCGCCCTCGCGCTTGGCATCGATGCGCAGTCCGGCAGGACCGTCTGCCAAAACAACAGCAGGGATTCCCAACGAATCGAGCGGATAAGTCGTACCAGCAGCACCGGGAACAATATTACGCGTAGCACCAATAACGGCATTATCGCCAGAGAAACCGGCCATGCCAGTACCAATAACGAAGTGAGCCTTGTCCTCGAGCGACAGTTTGCCCATCACTTCTTCCTGATTAATAGTGTTTTTACTCACCTTGTCGGCAGATGTACAACCCACCATAAGGGCTGCCATGCCGAGCCCGAAAAACATAATCTTCTTCATAAGCTATTATTTAAACAATAAAGGTGTGAATTCTGAAAGATAGATGCGCCAGTTGCGCCAGATGTGACCGCCGTCGGTCTCGAGATAAGTGTACTTGTGCTTCTTCGAATCGAGATATGCGCGCAAGTCATTGTTATTCTTGATGAGGAAGTCGGTCTTTCCTATGCCTATCCAGAAGAGTTTAGGCTTCTTGGCAAAGAGGCCGTCAATCTTCGCGTTGCGGTCGGCATAGATTTCGGGATGACCGTTCGTGTCGGGTTGCTGCTGGTCTACGGCAGCAGAAAACAATCCCACATAGTCGAACAAATCAGGGTTGTTTATACTGATGAACAGGCTGTGGAAACCGCCCATCGACAATCCGGCAATGGCGCGATTACCTTTGTCCTTCTTCACTCGATAGTTTTTCTCAATAAACTTCACAACGTCGGGGAAAGCAGTTTCGAAACTGCCCTCCATCGTCTTCGGAAGCATCATTGTAGGCACGCGGAAGCCCTCGCTTGTCTCGCCCGGACAAGCCTCCTGCGAGATGTTGCCGTTGGTCATAACAACAAGCATCGGCTTAGCCTTGCCCTGCGCAATAAGATTGTCGAGAATCTGGGCAGCACGGCCGAGTTCGCTCCAAGCATTCTCATCACCACCAATTCCGTGCAGCAGATAGAGCACAGGATATTGCTTTCCACTGGTCTCGTAGCCTGCCGGGGTGTAGACAGTCAGCCTACGAGTCAAGCCAGCCGTAGGACTATCGTACCACACCTTGCTCACCGTTCCGTGAGGCACTTTGTTAACCTTGTAGAGGTCGGCACGCTTGTCGCCTCCAATCAGCAGCACACTAAAGAGATTGTTGATGTCGCGGATATTATAGACGTTAAGCGGGTCGATGATTTTCACGCCGTCAACAATCATGTTGTAGGTATAAAGTTCAGGCTTCAGAGGCTCGGTGGTATAACTCCAGACACCCTTGTCATTCTTCACAAGGTCTACCACGCCCGGCATGTCGTAGGTATTGCCTTGGTATTCCACCTTCTTTGCAGGCAGCATATCGCCCGTAATCTGCACCTTCTGCGCATCAGGAGCAATAATGTTAAACGTAACGCTATTGTCGGCATGAACATCCGGAGATGCCACCTGCGGCCCTTGTCCCCAGCTAAGGTTCTGCTGAGCCTGTGCTGCCATTACCATTATGCAAAAGGCAGCCGATATTAAAAGTTTTTTCATGGTTTTGTTTGATATTTTTACGTTTGAATTTATTTTAATGCGAGTTCTGCAACACAAGAGATTTCAAAAAAGGTAAACCTCGCTATTTGTATTGTTATAGTTGAAAAAAAGTTGGTTACAATATAGATATGCAATAATCACCAATGACAAAGCTACGATATTTTTCTGTACTACGAATAAAAAAGACAAAAAAATTGAACAGCTAAATTGGAAATTTTTTTCGTTTGCCTTAACAGAGCGGATGCAGAAAGTCCAAAAAACGACAAGATAAAGACCAACCATACGACTTTGTGTGAAAAAGTCAGACTGATTAAAGGAATCAACTCATATGGCTAATTATCAGACTACATGTTCACTCAAGTATTTTTCTGCCTAAGTTTCCAAATAATGCTGAGAAACACAACTTGCACATGGCATTCAAAAAAAAAATCACATTTTAGTTGTCTTTTAACAAAATAAAATTTACTTTTGTTCCAATTTTCAGTTCAATGTTTTACTCAAAAGGAAAAACGAGAAGTTGTATAATTTATAAATTTCACCACTATGATTAATCTGGAAAAGGGACAACGCATAAGCATGGACAAAGGCTTGTCGTTAGTTAAGATTGGCTTGGGCTGGGACCCAAACGAAGGAACAGGATTTGATTTCGACTTGGATGCAGCAGCATTCATGGTTGGATACAACGGACAGATTCCTTCTCAGGAATATTTCGTATTCTACAACAACCCAAAATCGCCAGACGGCTCTGTTGAATCAACAGGCGACGACACAACAGGCAGAAACTCAAACGAAGGAGACGACGAAACCCTAAACATAGACCTTTCTAAGGTAAACACCGAAATTCAGGAGATTATTTTCACCGCCACAATTCACAAGGCCGAGGAGAGAAAGCAGAACTTCGGACAGGTACGCAACTCGTACATCCGCATATTCGATACCGTAAAGAACGAAGAAATTGCACGCTACGACCTCGACGAAGACTTCTCTATCGAGACAGCCGTAGAGTTTGGACGCCTATACCGCCGTGGCGATGAATGGAAGTTCGAGGCTATCGGAAACGGTAGCAAGGGCGGACTCGAATCTCTTTGCAACAAATACGCTAAACTATTTATCTAAACATGGCTATCAGACTCGAAAAAGGTCAAAACACCAAGCTAAGCCTTAACAACTTTCACGTTGGATTAGGATGGGACGTAAGAGAAGACAACACTTCGAACGATGATTTTGACCTCGATGTTTCGGCATTCATGCTGAACGACACAAAGAAAATTCCAGCCGACGAATACCTTGTATTCTACAACTCAGAAAACAGACTGAAGGTTTATTTAGACGGTCCTAAGAAAGGAGAACTTGTACAGCCCCTCAACATTGTATCATACAAACTATGGGGAGATATGTGCGATACCATGAGATCGGAATCACGACCGGTAGACCCAGAAATCTCAGTAATCGGCTCTATCGACGATACTGACGGCTCTACTTCTGAAGGCGGTGACGACGAGACAATGGACATCAACCTGTCTAAAATCAGAGACGACATAAAGGAAATTGTCATCTGCGTAAGCATACACGACTATGCCAACAGAAGACAGAATTTCGGTCAGGTAGAAAAAGCCTATGTAAGACTATACAAGCCGGGACAGGCCGAAGGCGAAGGCGATTACATATACGATTTGTCCGAAGACTTCTCAACCTGCGCCTCTGTTGAGTTCTGCCGAATATACAGAAAAGACGGAGACTGGAAGATTCAGGCACTCGGCGTAGGCCACAAAGGCGGACTCGAAGAATTAGTTGCTAAATTCGTATAGCATGATTATACTTGAGAAAACAGGAGACAAGCATCGCATAAACCTCGAAAAAGGCAGTTCAACAAACGGCGAGATAATAATAAGCCTCGACTGGAACAAAGACGAAGACAATCCCATAGACTTAGACCTTGGATGCTTCTACGAACTGCGCAGCGGAACAAAACGACTGATTGACGGACTTCAGTTCTCGCACGGACGAGGCGGAAGCCGCGAACAAAAGACAAACCAAGGCTCGTACAATCACCATCCGTACATCTGGCACACAGGCGACGACCGCATTGGAGGTTCGGGAGAAACAATCCTCGTGAATCCAAAGGGCATAAACGAAATAAAGCGCATGACAATCTACACGTTCATCTTCGCTGGTGCCACAAGATGGTCGGCAACCAACGCGGTGGTAAAAGTCAAAGTACCAGGGCAGGAAGAAGTGGTTGTAGAAATGGGTGCACAGTCTGACAACAAAAGATTCTGCGCCATTGCCGAACTCGATTTTGGAGGCGACAGCTCAATCACTGTAAAGAAACTTGTAACGTTTCACGACAACCACAGCAACTGCGACGCCATGTACAACTGGGGATTCAAGTATAATGTCGGAAGCAAAGATTAACTTTTAAAATAATATTTTATGGCTATAATTTTAGAAAAGAAACTTGAAAAGGGCCAGAAGATAAACCTTGACAAAGGCGACGGCTCTAAAATGACCAAATTCTGTGTAGGCTGCAACTGGGGAATGATGGAAACAGGACGCACCGTTGAAGTTGTTGACGAAAGCGGATTCCTCGGAATTGGCAGAAAGACACATTTCGAGAAAGAAAAGGTTAATGTCGACCTTGACCTTAGCTGCATTATGGTAGATGCAAACGGAAAGATATGCGACCATATCTATTCTCCTCTATACCGTCCGTCTTTCCTGTCACAGTACGGAATGCCTGCCGGAAAACTCGACTCATCAGACCGTGCACTGCACCACACAGGAGACGACCTCGAAGGTGATGCCAACGGAGATGACGGCTTAGACAACGAAATCATAACAGTTGACCTCGACAAGGTAAACAGCAACGTTGACCAGATATTCTTCTTCCTTAACAACTGCGGAAACGAGGATTTCTCTCAGATTCCTTACGCTACAATCAGAATGTTCGAAGGAACACCAGACCGCGCACCAAAGCAGATATTCGCATCGTACGATGTTGCTGCCGAGGCTCAGTACAAAGGCAAGAAGGCTCTTATCATGGGAAAACTATACCGCCGAAACGGAGAGTGGAAGTTTGCTGCCATCGGCGATGCTTCAGACGACCAGAATGTTTGCCTTACCATTAAGCGCATCCTGACTTCTTACGCTAAATAAGAGCAAGAAAGTACCATCTTTCTTTTTTTATAAAAACAACTAAAAACATTTTTTATGCGAAGATTACCAGTCTATCTCCTGCTCGATACATCTGGCTCGATGTATGGCGAACCTATCGAGGCTGTTAAGAATGGTGTTCAGACTCTGATCTCTACTTTGCGTAGCGATCCATACGCATTAGAGACGGCATACATCAGCATCATTACATTCAACACTTCGGCACAACAGCTTACTCCGCTTACCGAACTTGCTGCATTTCAGCAGCCAAATATCGATGCCAGCGGATGCACAGCCTTGGGCGAAGCACTCAATCTGCTTGCACAGAAAATCGACTCTGAAATAACCAAGACTACAGCCGAAGTGAAAGGCGACTGGCGTCCACTGGTGTTCATCATGACCGACGGAGAGCCAACAGACAGCCTTACACAAGGTTTGGCAGAGTTCAAGAAACGCAAGTGCGGAATGGTGGTTGCCTGCGCTGCCGGTCAGGGAGCCAACACCAACACCCTGAAGCAGATTACCGAGAATGTTGTTCAGCTTGACACAGCAGACAGCGCAACAATCAAGGCATTCTTCAAATGGGTTTCTGCATCAATCAGCACAAGCAGCAAATCAATAGAAGACACAGCCTGCGAGGCAACAACCATGAGCGAGTTGCCACCGCCACCGCCTGAGGTTAATATTGTTGTATAAACTAAATAAAAAGTTTTCTCTGAATGACTGGCAAACGGTCATTCAGAGACTCTTTCAAAAATAATCGGTATCGAAAACAAACATTATAACAACAAACAATTAACTTATGGCAAGAAGATTACCTGTATACATCTTGATTGACACATCGGGCTCGATGAAAGGCGAACCGATAGAGTCGGTTAAAGTTGGATTGGCAGACATGATTGCGTCTCTCAGACTCGATCCCTACGCTCTGGAAACAGCCTGCATAAGTATAATAACGTACGACAAGGAGGTGAAACAAATATTGCCGCTTACCGAACTCGAAAACTTGCAGTTGCCAGAAATAAACGTGCCAGACTCAGGTCCAACGTTTATGGGTGCAGCCTTGCAACTTCTCTGCGAGCGTTACGATGCCGAGGTTAACATCGGCACAAAGGAACAAAAGGGCGACTGGATGCCACTGCTTTTTATTCTTACAGATGGAAAGCCGTCCGATCTTCAAGCCTATAACGAAGCAATTGAGAAAGTAAAGCAACATCAGTTTACAAACATTGTGGCATGTGCCGCAGGTCCTAAGGCAAAGACCGAACCTCTTAAACAACTTACGCACAACGTCTTTACTCTCGACACAATGGATAGCAACTCATTCAAGCAATTCTTCCAGTGGGTTTCTATAAACGTTATCGGAGGCGGAAAGACAATGGGCATAACCGAACAGACAGAACTGCCAGCACCACCTCCTGAGGTTAATCTGGTAATTTAATAACTCTATAAAAAAATTAAGCATGGAAATAAAAAATTTAGAGAAAATCAAGGATTGGAGTATAAACGAACTTGAAATGGATATTGCCCGAGGCGGCAAATTTGTTATCTACACATACACCATTTCACTTATTGCATTTACAACAAGAAGACCTACCGATATTTACTATATCAAGTCTGACGAGCATGCCATCGGCAAAGGATGGCCATTCCTTATCCTGAGTTTCTTCCTTGGCTGGTGGGGAATTCCTTGGGGACCAATCTACACTATCCAGTCTATATGGTATGCGTTTGCAGGCAAAAACATTACCGAGGAGATAAAGGATGTCGCAATGCTTCAGATGCAGTCTGGTACTCCTGCAACATACGACACAGAAAAACTTATGAGTTAAAAAAACTGTATGAATTGTAAGATTATAGGATATGAATACAAGACACTGGAGGTTCAGTTATCCCCCGGTGAGACTTTCTATGCCGAGCGTGGCAGCATTGTATATGTGGAAGATGGATTGCAGCGCGATGTTGAACTAAACGGACAAAATTCAGGCGGAGGTCTCGGTAGCATAATCGGAGGAATGCTGAAGTCTGCACTGTCTGGCGAATCCATTCTTATAATAAAATTCACAAACCCAACAAACGATATTAAAAAGATGGTTCTCTCGGGAAGTTGCTGCGCACTTGTACCAATAAAACTTGAGGGCGAAAACCTGATTTGCAGAAGAGGACACTATGTGGCATCGACAAACAAAGTGAACCTGAACCTTAATATCAATCTGCAAGGAATAATTGGCGGAGTTGGTCTGTTTCAGAAAATAGAAGGAAATGCGACTGTATTTCTCGACTCCTTGGGCTCTCCGCTCGAGAAGATTCTTGGTCGTGGCGAAACCATAGAGGTAGATGAAAATCACATCATCGCACTCCAAGGATTCAGTTCGTCTCAGATTCAAGCAGGATGGTCAATCGGAAACGTTCTGCGCGGAGAAGGTCTGAGCCTTATGAATATCACCGGTCCAGGAAAGGTTTACCTGAGCCCGTTGGCAATAATTCCAAATACATCATGCAGAAAATCAACGTATACATATTAGTAGATTGCTCCGGTTCGATGAGCGGTACTCCTTTATCGCAAGCATCAGCGTTTGTTGAAGGTTTGCTGCAAGCATTGCGCAACAATTCCGCCTCATGCCAATCCGAAGCGTCTGTTATTGCATACAACATGGAGATTAAGGAGGTTGTTTCGATGACCTCCTTAACTTCCATACAATTTAATTCTTTAAACCTGGAATGTGCTGGTCCGAAAAACTTGGGACTGGCTCTCAGCCTCGTAAACAAATCTCAAGAAGAAAACAAGGTTATTTTCATAATAACCAAAGGAAAGCCTTCGGATGTTCAGTTATACAACGAACAGGCAAGACTATGCAAGACCGCAAATAACAATATTGTTGTTTTACATGGCAATATCGAGAAATCGGGTGATGCGTACAATAATCTGACTGACAAGATATTGCCTTGGGAAAACGTAAATCTGCAAGAGATTGTAAAAAGCATCTTCGGAGGAAATGAAATTGCATCGGCAGACGGCCGTGCCTATCTCCAAGACCTTCCAAAAGTAATTGACATTCAGATTTAATGCTTGCAAAAGCAACATCAAAAAAAGATTAAGAACCCTATGAGAAGATTACCAATATATTTCCTCATTGATGTATCAGAATCAATGACTGGAGAACCTATCCAACAAGTACAGGAAGGCATGAGGGCTATCGTGCAGGAACTGCGCACAGACCCCTACGCCCTCGAAACTGCATACATATCAGTCATCGTCTTTGCTGGCAAGGCAAAGTTGCTCTCTCCCCTTACCGAACTGTATAAGTTCTATCCGCCAACCTTTCCTATCGGAGGCGGTACGTCGCTTGGCGCAGCACTGAATTTTCTCATGGATGATATGGACAGAACTCTGGTAAAAACCACTCTCGAAAAGAAGGGAGACTGGAAGCCAATAGTTTTTCTGTTCACAGACGGCACTCCAACAGACGATCCGTCACCTGCCATCAGAAAATGGAACCAGAACTACAAACGTTCTGCAAACATCGTGGCAATATCAATAGGTGACAATGCGAACACACAACTATTAGGACAGATTTCGGAGAATGTTCTTCGTCTTAACTCAACCGACGAAATGTCGTTCAAGGCATTCTTCAAATGGGTTACGGCATCTATAAAGGCAACCAGCGTGTCTGTTTCCGACATGGGCGACGACAACATAAAACTTGCTCCAACAACTGGCATCTGCCTTGAAAAAGTAGACACAAACAAGCCTTGCATAGTTGACGAGAACTTTGCCGTTCTGCTTGGCAAATGTTCAACAACAAAGAAAACTTATCTCGTGAAGTACGCAAAGCGAATAGCCGAACTTGAAGGACTGAAAGGATACGGCATCAGAGGCGTGAACTTCAAGTTAGTTGGCGCATACCCAGTAGACGAAGAAACATACAACAGTCTGAGCGAAGGAAAATCCAACAGAAACATAAACACCACGTCGTTATACGGCAACCCTACATGCCCTTGCTGCGGCAATCAGCTTGGCGTTGTTATATGCGAATGCGGAAATATTTCATGCTCAGACGGCCGTACAGCCTCATGCCCTTGGTGCGGCATGGAAGGAGAAATCGGAGAGGTTGAAAAGGGCGGTATGGACGTAAACAGAGGTCGAGGATAAAATTATGGAAATAGAAAAAATAATCAATCTCCTAATAAACGGGAAAGACGACAAGAAAGCCGAGGGCTTTGTCAGATTTCTTTCGGAAAAACTATGGGGATACTATACAGAATATCTCATGAACAAAGAGACTATTGGAAAGGAAGAGGTTAGTCGCTGGCGCCTTGATTTGCCAAATGCCAAAGAAAACGTTCCGTACGAGAAGGAGGTAACGATTAAGCCATTAAAGAATCCTCTTCTCGAAGGCATCGACGTGCAGATTCTACAAATAAAAGGCATTAGCGAAAACTCTCACGGTCTTTCTGTTGATATTTCAGAAGACGGAAAGGCGTTCAGAATATCGGGAACGCCGTCGTTAGATTCGTTCAGAAAAGACGGCACCGTTGCCGAATCGACTTTCGACCTTACTATCGTTTACAAATTCACCGGAATTGATTTTCCTGATGACGAGCAACATATCCACGAGCAGAAATATCCGTTCGTGATAAATCAAGATCCAAGAAAACTGTGGAAGAATCTTGATGTAGACTGGCAAAATATGCCCGAGCCAAAATATTACAACGAGGATACTCAGGCTGACTTTATAAAGGTCGAGGCACTACCCGACGGAACGCCTCAGAAAGACATCGTTGCTGCAAGCAAGCGCGGACGCTCTCACGCACAAGAGGCAAAACCACGCGACGACCACTTCAAGATGTATCACGATGACAATACAAACTGGTATGTAATGGCTGTTGCCGACGGAGCTGGCTCTGCAAAATTCTCACGCCAAGGCTCGACCATTGCATGCGATACCGTGATTGAGCACTGCAAAACCGAGCTTTCTAACAGCGAAAGTTTTGAGGAAAACATCAATCAGTGGCACGCGAACCAGCGTTCAGAAGAAGCAGGAAAGCTAATCAGTGCCGACATCTACCGCATTGTAGGAAACGCAGCATACAAGGCTCACAAGGCCATTGTAGAAGAGGCAAAAGCAACAGGCAACCCAACAAAAGCATACGCCACCACCCTACTCCTGGCTATCTGCAAGAAATTTGACTTCGGATGGTTTGTGGCCTCGTTCTGGGTAGGTGATGGTGCAATGTGCCTTTACGACCGTAACAATCACACTTCTACATTGTTGGGAATTCCCGACGAGGGCGAATATGCAGGTCAGACAAGATTCCTTACAATGCCAGACATCTTTAACGATACAACAGAATTCTACAAGCGACTGAAATGCAAAATCGTTCCAGACTTCACGGCTCTTTTCTTGATGACAGACGGCGTAAGCGACCCTAAATTTGAGACAGACGCCAATCTTAACAATCCCGACAAATGGGACGAACTTTGGAACGATTTACAGAACAATACGGAGCATCCGGTAAATTTGTCTGACAACAACGAAAATGCACAAAACGAGTTGCTCGACTGGCTCGACTTCTGGTCACCAGGAAATCACGACGACAGGACAATTGCAATACTTTATTAAAAAGAGATGATTAAACTATGGCAAGTCAGAATAAAGTAACACTGAAGGCTAAAGACGGCACCACCGTTGAATTTTACGACGAGATAAAAGCGCAAGGCGGTGTTAAAGATGTATATTTCAGTTGCGACAAGACATACGTCGTTGCATTCTACCGAAAGAGTTTGGATGCAAACGACAAGGTGCGTCTTGAAAACATCGTGAACGTTTTCCACAAAAGAATCTTCGACGGTACACCTGTTGGAGATTATTGGAAAGAATCGTTGGTTCTTCCCGACAGAATTGTTGAATGGAACGGCAAAATAGGCGTAACAATACCATTCTACAACAAGAAATTCTTCTTCAAAGGCGGTCCGTTTGACGGAAAGGAGAAAGAAGGCAAATGGTTTGCATCGGCAAAACTAAAGAACAAGTTCCTGCCTGCCGACCAGAAAGGCAGCTGGCTTACCAATCTGCACATGTGCATAAAAATGGCCCGTGCCGTAAGACGACTCCATGCAGCGGGTCTTGCCCACTCAGACTTGTCGTACAAGAACGTTCTGGTCGACCCGATATCAGGCAGCGCATGTATCATCGATGCCGACGAGTTGGTTGTTCCCGGAAAATATCCTCCGGGAGTTATCGGAACGCCCGATTTTATTGCACCAGAAGTTATGGCAACACGAAGTCTGCCGATAAACGATCCGAACAAGAAAGTTCCGAGAATCGAAACGGACAGACACGCTTTGGCAGTACTTATCTATATGTATCTGCTAAACCGACATCCGCTAAGAGGCGGCAAAGTTTGGGACTTGGACCCTACAAAAGACGAGGAACTGAGCATGGGAGAAAAGGCTCTGTTTATCGAGCATCCAACTGACAACACCAACAGAGTTAAAATTGACGACCTCGTTCCAAGTCAGCTTCCGCAAGGAGACCCTTCAAAATTGCCATATACAATTTGTGGCCCGTATCTTAAAGAACTGTTCGACAAGGCTTTCATTGCAGGATTGCATAATCCAGCAGCAAGGCCAAGTGCAGCCGAATGGGAAGCCGCGCTTGTAAAAACAGCCGATTTGGTTCAGCCATGCCAAAATCCAGGGTGCGAAAACCATTGGTACGTCTTTGACAATACAACAAAGCCAAGATGTCCTTTCTGCGGCACAGAGTACAAAGGTCAGTTGCCAATTCTCAACTTTTACTATGCACCACAACACGGCAAATACATATCGGAAAATTACCGTTTAATGGTGTACGACAAACAGACGCTGTACAAGTGGCATTCAAACAACCTTGTCTCTATCAGCGAGAAGACAAGTGAAGAGGACAAGAAACCTGTTGGAGACTTCCATTTCCACAACGGACAATGGATTCTGATTAACAGAAGGCTGCCCGATTTATATGACGTAACCGAAGGCAAGGCTATACCTATCGGACAGTTTGTGCCACTAACCGACGGACGTCAGATTCTCCTCGACAAGAGTCAGGGAGGACGCCTTGTCATTGTGCAACTTGTAAATAACTGACGGACATTTTCAACGAAAATCATCAAGTAAAAAGAATTATTTGTTCATGGAAATAAGTGTTATCAGGAATAATCAGATGTACGGTCCATACAACGAACAGACTCTACTCTCGTATGTAAATTCGGGACAGATACTCGTTCAGGACCAAGCCATTGCCACAGGAGAAACGACAGCACAAACCGTCGGCTTTTATCTGAAGAGAGCCGGTCTGAGAATCAACAGAGAAAACAAAGGAAACATAATCTCCCAACTTAGCACAATAGGTAGCGAACTTATATTTCCAAAGACATCACTATTCTCAAGGCAGTTCATTTCAGACCAACGCTTTCTTATTCTGGCATTGGTTGGCTTGCTTCCTATGGTAATAATGCAGATTCCGTTTGGCGGCTTCTTAATTTTCTACGAGGTTTCATTGTATTTTTCAATAATTTGGGGATTGTTCTTCTACGCAAGTTTCAATACTCCGCAAGTAAGACTAAAAACGACATTACTTGTATTTTTTCTGTCCCAAGCCTTTGTCTTCATTGCGTGGGATTTATTCGGCCTGCCGAATCTGAACCCGTTCTATCTATTTGTCGACACTTTCTTCCCCGTGAATATCATCGGATACACTCTCGGTGTTGGACTTACCGAAGAACTGGTAAAACTAATTCCACTGCTGGTTATTCTGAAAAAGGCGAAAGAACCGCTCGTACCTCAAACTCTGGTGTACTACGGACTGATGTCAGGAATTGCGTTCGGAGTTTACGAAGGCGTGCAATATCAGATGACCGTGAATGCAGAGCAAGAGTACGACGTTTCGTTCTTTCTAAACATTGCCCGACTCACGAGTCTGCCATTCCTACATGCCTGCTGGTGCGGAATAGCCGGATATTTTCTCTCGTTTTCATGTCTGTATCCGAAATACAGATGGGGATTACGCGTTCTTGCACTTGCCATTCCGGCAATAATACACGGATTGTACGACTCTTTTGCAAACTTCCCTATAATTCCGTTAGTCATCGTATTCTTCGGACTTATGCTTCTGACAATATATCTGAAGCAAAGCATTAACTATCAGTCAAAATTAAGACAATAAATACTAATAAATTAAATATGGCAACAAATCATCATTACACAGGCTTAACCGACGCTCAGGTGCTCGAAAGCCGCGCTAAGTATGGAACAAACGTACTTACTCCGCCAGAGGAGACGTCTTTCTGGCAACAGATTAAAGACTGTATGCATTTCTGGCTGCTGAAAGTGTATCTCGTGATTTTTGTAATCACGGCACTTGCAGCCACCGTATTGCCTCTCGCAGGCATATACAACCACGAAGGACTATGGATTGCCCCAGTCCTGTCGTTTATTCTTTTCATTCTTACATATTTCGTTGCTTATCTTGGTGGCGAATGGAACGAGGACGAAGAAGAATTCGAAATCGACTCGCTATTTACCATTCTGCTTTTTGCGCTCCTTCTTTCAGGCTCTATTGCCTTCTACAACGGAGTTTATGGAGGCGTTGAAGGCTGGGGGCCATATCTTGAACTGATTGGTATTGCTGCGGCTGTGCTTTTGGCAACAACGGTAGCACACATCCTCGAATCGCAGAACGAAAAAACATTCAAGAGTCTTAACAAGGACAACGACAACACTCTTGTGCACGTAATACGCAACAACAACGTATGCGATGTGCCAAGAAAAGACATCGTTGTTGGTGATATCGTTTTGCTTGAGACAGGTGCCGAGATTCCAGCAGATGCAGAACTTCTCGAATGTATGAACCTCACTGTAAACGAATCGTCGCTGACAGGTGAGCCTCTATGTGCCAAGACCACAAATCCTGAGGATTTTGACAAGGACGCTACCTACCCTTCAAACCACATCATGAAAGGCTGTACGGTTATGGAAGGCGACTGTGTTGCCAAAGTCTTTGCCGTTGGCGATGCTACTGCCTGCGGCAAGGTATTTGAGGCGGCTCAGGTGAAGGACGGAGAGGCTACTCCTCTTAGCGAAAAACTTGACGAACTTGCAGGTCTCATCACCAAAACAAGTTACGGTCTGGCAATACTCATCGTGCTTGGCAGACTTGTACGCCATGCCATCATGCTTCCGGGAACAAACTTCCTTACCTTAGCCGGATACCTTGTAGGCTCATTGGCTATTGCAGCCGCTGTTTACTTCGGTCTTAACAAAAAGAAGAACGAAGACAATGAAGAGAAAGTGGAATTGTGGCAGGTTCTTGCATTCATGATTATTCCAATAATCGGAATCTTTATCTACTTTGCTACCGAAGCCTCTGGCGACATGAACTGGCCTGTATTCATACAATATGCCTTAGACACCGTAATGATTGCAGTTACTCTTATCGTGGTTGCCGTTCCTGAAGGATTGCCGATGGCTGTTACGCTAAGTCTGGCATTCAGTATGAAGAGACTGATGAAACAGAACACTCTGCCTCGCACCATGCACGCTTGCGAAACGATGGGTGCCGTTTCTGTTATCTGCTCTGATAAAACAGGAACTCTTACACAAAACCAGATGAAGGTTGTTGGCACAACGTTCCCTGAGCTGAACAATCAGGAACTAACCGACGATAAATTCTCTTCACTCCTGAAAGAGTGTATCGCCATAAACACGACAGCCAACCTCGACTTTGCCGACACAAGCAAAATTAAGGCTATCGGTAACCCAACCGAAGGTGCTCTTCTTCTGTGGCTGAACAACCACGGAGTTAACTATCTCGACATTCGCGAATCGCTTTCTGTCATAGACCGTTTGCAGTTCACTACCGAACTGAAATATATGGCAACAATCGTTAAATCAGAAGTTACCGGAAAGCGCGTTGTTTACGTCAAGGGTGCTCCGGATATCCTTATGAGCCTCTGCAACATAACAGATGACGAGATAAAGAACTACAACGAAAAACTGGCTGAATATCAGAGTCATGCCAACAGAACCCTTGCTTTTGCATACAAGGAGTTGAACGATACTGACGACATCTTTACAAACGGCAGACTGAACATCAACGACTTGAACATGATGGGCATTGTGGGCATTGAAGACCCTGTACGCACAGATGTGCCAGCAGCCATCGCCGACTGTCTGAATGCAGGAATACAAGTAAAGATTGTAACTGGTGATGCTCCAGGAACAGCCAAGGAGATTGGCCGTCAGCTCAAACTGTGGAAGCCTGAAGATACCGACGAGAACATTCTTATCGGTACAGACCTCGCATCTATGTCTGACGAGGAACTGAAAAACCGTCTTCCTAAGGTTAAGATTATCTCACGCGCCCGACCAAACGACAAAGAGCGTGCGGTACGCATTCTGAAAGAACTGAATTATATCGTAGCCGTTACAGGAGACGGTACAAACGACGCTCCTGCCCTTAACGCTGCCAACGTTGGTCTGTCTATGGGCGACGGTACAGCCGTAGCAAAAGAGGCAAGCGATATGACTATCATCGACAACTCATTCAGCACAATTGCAAATGCCGTGATGTGGGGACGTTCGCTCTACAAAAACATCAAGCGTTTCATCTTGTTCCAGATGACAGTAAACGTTGCAGCATGTCTCATCGTTGCCATCGGAGCATTCATCGGAGAAGAATCGCCTCTTACAGTTACTCAGATGCTTTGGGTAAACCTGATTATGGATACGTTTGCAGCACTAGCATTGGCGTCTCTGCCTCCGACAAAGAAGGTGATGGAAGACAAGCCACGCTCTGTTTACGAGCATATCCTTAACGGCATGGGAACCGGAATTCTTGGCGTTGGCGGCTTATTTACTGCTGTCTTGCTCGGAATCTGCATTTACTTCCAGCACACCGATATTGTTTGCCTTGCCGACATCTTCAACGGTAATGCCGCATGGGGCGAGAACAACGGATTGTCGTCATACGAACTTGGACTGTTCTTCACTATTTTCGTAATGCTCCAATTCTGGAATCTATTCAATGCAAAGGCATTCATGACAAGCGACTCGGCCTTCAAAGGCATATCATGGAGTAACACAAAATGGTTCATCATCATTGCCATCGTTATATTTGCAGGTCAGGTTCTGATAACCGAGATGCCGGGTCTGCAAGAGATGTTCAATGTTGCCAGAGGCGGTATCAAGGTTATAGACTGGCTGATTATCGTCGGTGCAACATCTTTGGTACTATGGGTTGGTGAAATCATCAGACTATTCAGAAAATAATACAAACAGGCTGTCCGCATAAAAAACGTTGCGGACAGCTTTTAACTTTTATATTTCATTATTATGAGCACAGATTTAAGACAGATTAAAAGACAAATAATAGAAAAAAAGTCTTGCAGCGAACAAGATGTACACGACATTGAGACTGCCCTCTACGAGGGTGAAGGCGTTGACCTGAAGAAAGGCACTCTGCTTTTCGACATCAAGAATGAATTGCGTCGCCAAGGACACATTCCGGCAAGTTTTGCAACCCTCTTCATTGATGTCATTTGCGGACTGCTACTCGAAGACGAAGATACACCAAGCGAGATTGACGACAGCGAAGCAAGATGGCTACGCGCACAGATAAAGAGAGACGGAATCGTTGACGACATCGAACTGAAACTACTCGAAGAACTCAGACTTCGTTCAATGAACTTCCCTGCCATTCTGATTACCAAGAACAAAATTGAACTTTTCGTCGAGAAATGGCTTTACCGAACCAAATATCTCGCAGCCATCGCTGTTGTCGGCTCACTCATTTCGGCATTGGCTCTGTTTATAAAGAGTTCGATAGTTGTGTACGAAGGACTTGTCGTATTCCTTTCCGACACAGAAGGCAAGATACAGGATTTGACACAGATTTTCGTCGAATCGATAGATGCTTACCTGTTTGCCCTTGTACTCATAATCTTCGGAATTGGAGTCTACGAACTGTTCATTAGCAAGGTCGACCCAACAGAGCAGAATCTTGCCTCACGACCTTCATGGCTGAGAGTTCACAACATCGACAGCCTGAAATCATCGCTCGGAAGCGTTATCTTAATGGTTCTTATCGTATCTGTCTTTGAATATTCACTAAAGACACAGTTCAACACGGCACGAGACATATTGTATCTTGCTATAGGCGTGGTTCTCGTAGCTTTGTCGTTGTATCTCACCCACCTGTCTCATAAGCCAGAGGCACACAATGAGAAAAAGGAGGAAGAATAAATAAAACCATCCCCAAAAACAATAGGTGCATCCCTAAGTCTTATGACTTAAAGATGCACCATTGTTATAAATAAACTGCACGTTTCTGAAATTATCTGCCTACAACAAATTTCTTTCCGTTGCTTATATATATTCCGGGCTGAAGATTTCTGCCATCAACCTTCTTACCGTCAAGACGATAGATGGCTGGCGATGTGGCATCGTCGTGCAGCACAGGGCTTTCTACCGCAGTTGACTGCAATTCGCTTATGGCATCGCGGATTCCGTCCATCATGTACGAGTTGTAGATTGTCAGGTTTGCACGGTTTATGATGGTCATGGAGTTTTCGTCAAGACTGTTGGTGTCCCATGCAAAAGGCACGATGCCGTGCTCCATGCAGAGTTTGTTCATAAACTTGTAGTAGTAGCGTATCGAGGCGTTGTGCTTGTCCTGACTCTCGCCACTGCCCGTTATTTTTCGCCAGATTACTCCGTATTCGCCGTTTATTACCGGGATACCTTTGTCTACGAACGACTGCTTTAGCTGGTTGGCAATCGTTGTCATGGCTGCTTCCTCGCCCCAAGTGGCGTTATACTTCGAGCCGCTAACATGATTCTCGCTACCCCAGTAGTAGAACATATTGCCCCAGCTGGCATCTTCGGTCATTCCCCAGAAATTCCACGGATAGTAGAAGTGAATCTCAACGGCAAGTTTGTTGCCAACGGGGTCAGACGGCATATTGTCTGTCATCCAGTTGCAAGTCTTCTCGGCATCGGTCGAAGGACCTTGAACAACCAACAGTCTGCGAGCGTTGTTTCCGCCAGTTACTCGTACTGCATCGATAAAAACCTGTTCATACTCAATTAGATTAGTCATCTGCGACGAATTTTCCACAGACGGCTCGTTTAGTCCGGCAAAGACCAGATGCTCGTCGTAGTCCTTGAACGTGTTGGCAATCTGCGTCCAGATGGCATCGAGCACAGCCTTGTTCTTCTCCTTGTCTGCGCCCGTTGCCGTAATATTTTCTTCGAGCCAGCCGCCGTCCCAATGGTCGTTAAGAACAACGTAGAGTCCATCGTTTATGCAATAATCAACGACCTCCTTCACCCTCGCCATCCATTCGGGGTCGATGGTGTATGTCGAGGCTTCGCTAATGTGTCCGTAAACCCATGCGCACGGTATTCTGACAGAGCGGAATCCGCACGATTTCACATAGTCTATTATCTCCTGCGTTGTGGTTGTTCCCTGCCATGCCGTTTCGGAATCCAGACCACCAGCATTGCTGAACGTCGTCACCGGATTGTCTCCCCAAGTAACGGCAGCCTCCATTGTGTTGCCCAGATTCCAGCCCGGCATCATCTCCGATGCTATTTCGGTAGCAGTCTTGTCGAGTCCGTCCTGTGCCTTTGCCGATGTCATCGTCAGCAGCAAGCCTATCAGTATCAGTGATTTTCTCATCTCTGTTAGAATTATCTGTTAACAAAATTCAAGAAATCAGCCACTTGCTGCTGCAACTCTGCCTTCTGCGAATCGTCGAGAATAACCTTGTCCGATGTCCATGCCTCTACATTGACAGCCAATCCCACTTGATTCTCCATCACCTCTGCCCCGATGAACTGAAGGAGCGAGGTAAGTTTCTCGCGGCAGTCTTTCGTCTTGTTCTTTCCGCCAATTCCGGTTACGGCAATCTTGCTGCCGCGAATGGCTGTGGCACTGTCGCGCTCCTGAGTCATAGGACGAGAAAGCCAGTCGAAGAGATTCTTCACCACCGAAGGATAGCTGTAGTTGTACTCGGGCGTGAAAACCCAGATGGCATCAGCCTCCGTTATCTGCTTACGCACGCGGTCAACCGATGGCGGTGTAGGGAACTCAATATCCTGATTCACAAAGGGAATGTCGGCGTAGTCGAGTTCAGAGACCTGCACTTTTCCGTCGAGCAAAGTCTTTACAAACTCGCTCACCTGCCGGTTGAAACTCTGCTTTCGCAACGAGCCGACAACAAATAACACTTTTTTCATAATGAGTAGATTTTTAATAGTTTAATATCAGTAATTCATCTCGCTGCAAATATATACTTTTTATCGAGATATTTCAAATTTGCAGATGATATTATTCGTTTTTTTTCGGCAATGAAAGAGTCGTATTTTACAAAAATTGTCTAATTTTACGCATCAAAAAAAAACAATAATTATGGGATGGGATGTTGTACAAATAGGATTAAGGCACAATTTGCCGATAGACGAGCCTTTCGAGATGGCGAACGAGGTTGCAAAGAGAATGAACCGAAATATCAGGCTCGTTTGTTGGAATGATTTCGAACTCGACAAGTCTAATAACATTGTCCGACATGACTTCGATTACGACCTTATTGAACTTGGAGAAATAAAAGTGAACAACTCGTCTGACTATCTGCAGATGATGGATTCAAATTACAAGGCAAAACAAATTGCCGACACGTTGGGCATTGAGAAAGTACGCAAGCTGTCGCAGTACAGCGATTCGGCAAAATCACTGCTCCGCGATCTTGACTACCATCGTTACGATATTGAAGACGAAGAACTTCAGATTAGCGTTTACAACGAAAACGTTGACCTTGACGTTTTCGTTGTTGGAAGATGGAACGCGTGGAGAAACGCATTTCATCCGATAAATATGCTTGACGAATGTACTGAATGGTTGCGAAATTACCGCATGCAGATATACGAACGGGCAAGACTGTTTGGCTGCAACGAAGTGATAATCTGCTCAGACCAAGGTCCTACCGAACAAATTTACAACAATTTGGAGCTTTCGGCAGACGATTTGTTGAAATATGCACGTTCGCGCCAATATATGAAAAACGAAAGTTGGCAGACAACATCAGACAAAGAAAGATGGGAAAAACATGCAAAACAAATCACGTTCGCATCGTTTTTCAGAAACGAAACAAAGTTAGACGACGAAGATTTCGTAGAGGTTGTATACGATGACTTCAGCGACATCATCAATTCGCATAAATCATAATACATCCACAACACAGAAAAAAACAGATTTCTTCCCAAAACTGTCGTTTTTATCCCCACCCGAAATGGCTTCTTAAAAATTTTATCCTTAAATTTGCAGACAAAAAACATCAGTAATGGAATATATGTCACAAGAAGGCTACGACAAACTTGTAGCCGAACTATACCAATTAGAACACGTTGAATACCCAAAGGTAAAGGAAGCACTCGTTGAGGCTCGCGAGAAGGGAGACCTTAGCGAGAATTTCGAGTATCATGCCGCAAAGCGAGAGCAGGCAAAGCTGATAAGCCGTATCCGCTTTAAGCAGAGAGTGCTTGAACATGCCAGAGTCTTAGACTCGCAGAAACTGAATTCCGACACCGTAGGACTGCTTAACACCGTAGATATCACCAATCTCGGAAACAACGGCAAGATTAGTTACACCATCGTAAGCCCTCACGAGGCAAATATTCAGGAAAAGAAGATTTCGATAAAATCGCCTATCGCCCAGGCTCTCTTAGGAAAGAAAGTGGGCGACGTGGTAGAGGTTAAAGTCCCTGCCGGAACAATGCAACTGCGAATAGACGACATAAAGTTGTAACAGCACAATGAATGTAGCACTATGATTTGGAAGAAAGACGGATTTCAGGGCGAACGCAGCGTTATTCTGCCGCCGGCACTCGTCGGGATGGAAGAAGACGACGAACTGTGCCAGAGTCTGTTCATCACCGACATAGGCTACTACCCTCGCGCAGAGCACCATCACCGCGCAAGGCAGCAGGGAGCCGACCAATACGTGCTTATCTATTGCGTTGACGGCAACGGATTCTTTGCGGTAGACGGCAAGCGTCACGAGGTGGAGAAGAACCAGTTCTTCGTGCTGCCCATAGGCAAGCCACACGAGTATGGGGCTGCCGAGAATGCCGACGGCTACTGGACTATCTACTGGCTGCACTTTCGCGGAACGTGCGCCCACATCTTTGCCGAAGGGGCAGCCACGCCGCAGTCGGTAGACGTTACGATGAACTCGCGCATAGGCGACCGCATAAACATCTTCGAGGAGATAATGTCTACCCTGCACCTTGCCAACGGAATAGACGACCTCCGCTATGCCAGCAGTCTGCTACACTATTTTCTGGCATCTATGCGGTATCTGTCGCAGTTCCGACGGAAATCTGCCCCTGCCACCGGCTCAAAAGAGGGCTTCGACATCGTAGAACTTGCCATTCACTTTATGAGCGAGAATATCGAGAATCGCATCAGCATAAACGATGTACTGCGCTATGTGGGCTATTCGCAAAGCCATTTTTCAAGAGAATTCAAGAAGAAGACAGGGCTGAGTCCGCTGGCTTTCATCAACAAGATGAAGGTTGAGCGGGCATGCCATCTGCTTATTTCTACCACTATGAAAATCAACATGATATGCTACAAGGTGGGCATCGACGACCCGCTCTACTTCTCGCGACTGTTCTCGAAAATCGCAGGCATGTCGCCGCTGGAATACAGAAAGAAGAACAGCATCATAAAATAGCACTCTTACATAATTCAGCCTAAAACTTGCAATGATAAAATAGTCCATATTCTTTGACTGAAAAGTACATATTTTTATTTGTGCAGATAATTTATATTTGCAACAATATTATAACCTTTAATTACCGTGTTAACATGAATAAAGATAGTAATACTTTTCTGTATTTTGTCTGTATGGTGTCGGCTATGGGCGGACTGCTCTTTGGCTACGACTGGGTGGTGATTGGCGGTGCAAAGCCTTTCTACGAGTTGTATTTTGGCATAGCCGAATCGCCTGTTATGCAAGGCGTTGCCATGACAACGGCGTTGATTGGATGCCTTGCCGGAGCAATGGTTGCCGGTGCTCTTGCCGACCGCTACGGCAGAAAGCCTCTGCTCACCACATCGGCGGTGCTGTTTACCGTGTCGGCAATAGGAACAGGACTGTTCAACGACTTCACGCTGTTTAACATTGCGCGCTTCATCGGCGGCGTGGGAATTGGCGTGGCATCGGCATTGTCGCCTGTCTACATAGCCGAGGTCAGCCCGGCACCGATTCGCGGCAGAATGGTGTCGCTAAACCAGATGACCATCGTGCTCGGAATCCTTGGCGCACAGGTGGTTAATATGCTTCTGGCAAGAGATACATCTGTTGCTGAAAATCAGACTTGGAACATTGAATGGGGCTGGCGATGGATGTTCTGGGCAGAAACCGTTCCGGCGGCTCTGTTCCTCGCCATGAGTCTGTTTATTACCGAGAGTCCGGTGTTTCTGAGGATGAAGACCGAGAAGTCGGAAACGCACGAGAAAGAGGCTGGGCTGAGCGAGGTATTCCAGCGCAAATACTGGAAGGTTCTGCTGCTCGGACTTGTCATAGCCGTGTTTCAGCAATGGTGCGGCACGAACGTTATCTTCAACTACGCTCAGGAGATTTTTGCCGGGGCTGGCTTTGATGTCGACGGAATGTTCATCAACATAGTCATAACGGGCATTGCCAACGTGGTGTTTACCGTGGTGGCTCTCTACACCATCGAGAAGTGGGGACGTCGCACGCTCATTCTTATCGGCGCAAGCGGATTGGGACTCATCTACCTCACGCTCGGAACGTGCTACTTCTTCGAGGTAAAGGGCTTTATGATGGTGGCGCTGGTGGTGATGGCAATATCGGTATATGCCATGACGCTCGGACCTGTTACATGGACGCTTCTGGCTGAGATATTCCCTAACCGCATACGCGGCGTGGCTATGGCTACATGCACCTTCGCGCTCTGGGTGGGCTGCTGCACGCTCACCTTCTCGTTCCCGTCGATGAACGCGGCACTTGGCAGCAGCGGCACATTCTGGATTTACAGCGGCATCTGTCTCTGCGCCTTCATCTTCCTTCTGAGGAGATGTCCCGAGACAAAGGGTCAGAGTCTGGAAGAACTCGAAAACAAATTGATAAACAAATAATTAAGATACTATCATGGTAAAAGTCTGGAGAGATATCATAACAATTCCTACATACGAGGTTGGAAAGCCCGAGAAGAATCCTATGTTCTTGGAAAAACGAGTCTATCAGGGTTCGAGCGGAGTGGTATATCCCTACCCCGTCATCGAGTCGATAAGCGACGAGAAGACCGACAAGGACTATCTGGCTATCTGGCTCGAAAATGAATACATTAAGGTGATGGTTCTGCCCGAGCTTGGCGGTCGCGTGCAGATGGCATACGACAAGATTAAGAAGCGTCACTTCATCTACTACAACCACGTTGTAAAGCCGGCTCTCGTGGGCTTGGCTGGTCCGTGGATTAGCGGCGGCATTGAGTTCAACTGGCCTCAGCATCACCGCCCTACCACCTTCATGCCCGTAGATACTTGCATAGAAGATGGCGACGACGGCAGCGTTACGGTTTGGGTTAGCGAGATGGAAAAGATGTTCCATCAGAAGGGAATGGCTGGCTTTACGCTGCGTCCGGGATGCGCCTATCTGGAGATAAAGGGAAGACTATACAACCGCACCGACGTGCCTCAGACTTTCCTTTGGTGGGCAAACCCTGCCGTAGAGGTGAACGATGCCTACCAGAGCGTATTTCCGCCTGACATAAACGCGGTTTTCGACCACGGAAAGCGTGCTGTAAGCAGTTTCCCAATCGCCACCGGAACGTACTACAAGATGGACTATTCGGCCGGTGTTGACATTTCGAACTACAAGAATATCTATGTGCCAACATCGTACATGGGCGTAAACTCGCGCTTCAACTTCGAAGGCGGATACGAGAATGACACGCAGGCTGGAATGTTGCACGTTGCGTCGCATCACTTCTCGCCGGGAAAGAAGCAATGGACATGGGGTAACGGCGATTTCGGTCGCGCATGGGACAGAAATCTGACGGATGAGATAATTGACAATTCACAATGGACAATGGACAATGGGCAGTTGGCAATTCACAATTCACAACTGACAGTTAACAATGAGGCGGCCTCGGACAGCGAGGGCGATGAATTCAGTTTTTCTGCCATAAAAGAGCAGCTCAGACCGGGATTCCGTCCTTACATCGAACTGATGGCTGGCGTCTATACCGAGAATCAGCCTGACTTTGCATGGCTCATGCCTTACGAGGAGAAGACGTTCACGCAGTACTTTATGCCGTATCGCGAGCTTGGCGTTGTAAAAGAGGCTTCAAAAGACCTCATTTTCAACATAAACGAGACTAATGGCGGAAAGGTTGAGTTCAAACTATTTGCAACGAACAAGCAGAATGTCAGTCTGATTCTGCGCAACGACAACGGCGAGGTTTACTACGCAAAAGATGTCACTCTGTCGCCCGAGAATGTGCTTGTCGAGACCGTCGATGTTAAGGGCGCGAAGTTCGGCGAGATAACATTCGAGGCTGTAAAGACATTCGTCTATGGCAAGCGCACGGTTCTCAGCTGGCATGCCGAAGACGATGAGATTCGTCCTATCCCAGACAGCGCAGAGGCAGCCCTTCTGCCCGAACAGATTAAGACTAACGAGCAGCTCTACCTCACCGGTCTGCACTTGGAGCAGTACCGCCACGCCACTTGGCAGGCAACAGACTACTACGAGGAGGCTCTACGCCGCGACCCTAACGACATCCGTTGTCTTAACGCGCTCGGTCTGTGGTACATACGCAAGGGGCGTTTTGCCAAAGCCGAGGATTATCTGCGCAAGGCTGTCAGACTGTCGCAGAAGCGCAACCCTAACCCTTACGACGGCGAGCCTATTTACAATCTCGCTCTCGCGCTGAAATATCAGGGCAAAACAGCAGAGGCTTACGAACTGTTCTGGAAAGCCACTTGGAACAAGGCTTGGGCTGATGCCGGATATTTCGAGGCGGCAAAGATAAGCACAATGCAAGGCAGATTCGAGGACGCTCTCGACGAGGTGGACCGCTGTCTGAACAACAACTGGCACAACCACAAGGCACGCGCGCTGAAGGCTGCCATCCTCCGCAAATTCGGAAAGCATTCCGAAGCCATCAGTCTCATAGGCGAATCGCTTGAATACGATCAGTTTAACTACGGATGCCGCTACGAGAAATATCTGTTAGAGAAAGACGATAAGGTTCTGGCAGAGATGAAGCAGATGATGCGCCGCTCGGCTCAGAACTACGACGAAATAGCACTCGACTACTGCGCCGCCGGTCTGACAGACGAGGCTCGCGACATCTGGCACATCGCCATCGGCGAGGATGCCGTTTCGCCAATGACATGGTACTATCTGTTTGCCTTCTGCGGCGAGGCTGATGCGCTAATGAAAGCCGAACAAGCCGACAGCGCATACTGTTTCCCAAACCGCGCCGAAGATGTCATCGCCCTCAACGCAGCCAAGAACAGTCAGCCGTTATCATCTGAAAAAAAACAATTGTCAACTGTCAATTGTCAATTATCAAAAGCACCTTACTACCTCGGCTGTCTCTACTACGCCGCGCGTCAGTACGACCTTGCCATCGAGAACTGGGAACAGTCGGCAAAAGCAAATCCCGACTTTCCAACCGTGTGGCGCAACCTCGCCCTTGCGCGCTTCAACAAGCAGAACCGACAGCAAGAGGCGTTGGAATACATGGAGCGCGCCTTCCGTCTCAACGAGGACGACGAGCGCATTCTGATGGAGCTCGACCAGCTCTACAAGCGTCTGCAGAAACCGCATGACGAGCGTCTCGCCTTCCTTCAGAAATATCCGCAGCTTATACAGCGACGCGACGACCTCGTTCTGGAAGAGATAACCTTGCTGAATCAGCTTGGACGATACGAAGAGGCAATGCAGAAACTCGACAGCCACATCTTCCACCCTTGGGAGGGAGGCGAAGGCAAGGTTAGCAGTCAATACCAGATTTGCCGTCTGGAACTGGCTAAGAAGATGCTCACGGGCGGTTCGGAAAAGGCGGAAGCGAAGCGTCTGCTCGAAGAATGTCTGGTATTCCCAAGTCACTTGGGCGAAGGCAAGCTGTACGGCGCGCAGGACAACGACTTCCTCTACTTCCTTGAGCGTTACGACGAAGGTACAGCCGGACCAACAGAGCCTGCCGCAGCCATGTACTACAACGATGCCAAGCCCGACAAGATTTTCTATGCCGCCCTTTGCTATCGCAAGTTAGGCAAGGAGGACAAGGCGCGCGGTCTGTTCTTCAAACTCGTGAACTACGGCAAACAGCATCTGTTCGACCATGTAACGATGGACTATTTTGCCGTATCGCTGCCCGACCTTCTCATCTGGGACGACTCGCTCGACACGAAGAACCGCATCCACTGCCTCTACATGCTCGCCCTCGGCTACTTCGGCTTGGGCGACAGAGAGCACGGAGAGCGTTATCTGCGCGAGGTGGAGGGGCTCGACATCAACCATCAGGGTGTTCAGGCTTTGCGCACGCTGCTAAAAAGCGGACTGATATAAACGAATTTATTCTCAAAGATGAAAGGTTAAATATAACGTAAAACGAATTATATTTCAACTCGACTTTCTTTTTGTTAACGGTCGTCGCATCTCCCTTGCGACGGCCGTTTTTCTTAATCGCAGACAAACATCCCGAAATCAGGAGAACAAAAACAAGGGCGGAAAACCGAAAGAGTTTGATTCTTCTCTTTTTCCGCTCGGATTGCTTATACCTGTTTGCCAAATTTCCGCGCTCGACATGTAGTTGCTTGCTACCAAAGGGACGCAAGAATTTGGCAGAATGGAATAGTAGATTCCTTTACATCCTAAAGAGATGAGATGTGGAAAAAGCATACTTATAATTTCACATTGTTTTCCATATATGAAATAATCTCGTCCAGTCTGTCATAATACTTAGCAACATTAAGTTCATGATGATGAAGCAACCATTCTGCACGTTCAAGTACTTTTTTCTTAAGTGTGGGATAGTTATCTCTGTCAACCAAATAGCCTAAAGTAAGATACACAAAAATCCAGTCTACTCCAGATTCTGGTAATTCTTTATCTTCCTTTACTATCGGAGCTACAATTCCATTATAAAAATTATTCAGGTTTGAATATTTTACATATATCTCAGCCGTATTCTTTTTTATTATAGAACACAGCAACTGAATTTTTTTATCGTAATCAGAAAAATCATATTTAAAAGAAATCTCCTGTTCCTCTTCAGAAAAACTATACTGCATTATTTGCGGGTCTAATCTTTGCATCTTAAGTGGCAGAAAACTATATTTCTCGAACCACTTAGCAAGAACATCAAAATGCCGTCCATATATTGGGCGAATTACACATGCTTCATCCTCATAATCCCTCCAATGGTCTAAAATAACAGAAAAAGCATCATTGCCATTATGAAAGAACAGAGTGCTTTCTGATTTTATGAATTTATAATCAGAAAAGAAATCATCTAATAAAATATCTGAAACGATTGTCTTAAATAATTCTTTCTTCATTGCGAATTATCATATAATGAATATATTTTTACCTCGTTCTGCCGAATTTCCGCGCTCGACCTATGGTCGCTCTTGCTACCGAAGGGAGCAAGAATTTGGCAGCATAAAATTTGTTGCAATCCTTTTTTGTAAACAATCGGCAAAAATAACAACTTTTTTACTCTTGCGCAATAGAAAAATTGAATTGTAATTATCCGTTTTTACTAATAAGATGCTACCAGCGCCACCTCCAGCTCTTGAATAAACAACATTGGTGCTGTTGAGCATCTGTACAGCTTCCTCTATTTGTAATGCTTTCATATTTTGACAAGAATACAACTTTTTACTTATCCAGCAGACTCATTAGAGTTCTGAACTTCTCACTATAAACATACCTCCATGTATCGTACGAATACGCAGCTATAACATTCAGACTCTGTGTCTTGCTCTTAGGTACATATATAGAAAATCCCGTAGGATAATAATCGGCAATTTTCCAGTTTTCGTCTCTTTCAATCTTCGACAATATCACAGGCGTATTTTTTTCGATAAACAAATCAGAAATAATACTTCTTACCGTAGCAACAGAATCCTTATCCGTGATAACAAAAAACTTTTTTCTGTGTGTTCTGATTTCAATTTTATCAGAACACACAGAAACTATTGTATATGCACCAAGAAAATCATCATAATTGCGTCCGGGAATATGCTTAATCCTTATCTCCAAATCGCTTGTCATCAGATTACAGTCTTGAGAATAAGCAATCTGTGCCAGCAAGCACATCAGTAGTATGAACATCGTTCTCATAGTCTTATCCTAAATTTTGCAATATACCGCCGTAAAATTAAGAAAAAGTTTTCAAAACGCAATATTTCTGTTCTTTATTTACGAAGCGTACCGATTTTCGCCGCCGATAAACGCAATTTTGATGCGGTCGTCCATATTTCGTCACTCCCCTCTCATATACACTTCATATATCCATCATATACCTTGCATATAGCTTCCCTATACCTTGGATGTTCCTTAGGCGTACTTTGGACGTTCCTACGACGTACCTTGAATCTATCTTCCTTCTTCCTTCCTTCTTCCTACCTTCTTCCTACCCACCACTTTGTATTTACCAAAAGAATATTTCATATCATAATTGTCCTTTACGAGGCTTTAGCTTTGAAAAATCTGACGGAAGACGTACTCTTTTAGAAGTTTTTCTGCTATTTTGCAGACCGAAACACAAAATTAAGATTATACAAACCAAAGACTTAATAAACATGAAAAAAATCATCGCATGCCTTCTGGCTATCATCGGACTGACAACAGTCTGCGCACAAGGCAATTACGAGACCGACGAGTTCAAGACAAAAAGCGGCAAGACCGTTAAGATGCACGCGCTTATGCACGCCAGCATACGCATTGAGTACGACGGCAAGGAGATAGAGATTGACCCGTGCTCTAAACTTGGCAACAAAACGGTTGACTATACCGCAATGCCAAAGGCCGACTACATTCTGGTTACCCACGAGCACGGCGACCACTACGATGCGCCTACGCTCAAACTGCTCTCAGCCGAAAAGACGCAACTAATTATGAACCAGAGGTGTATTGAGAAGTATGGTTCGGGCAAGGCAATGAAAAACGGCGACAAGATGAAGCTTTCTAACGACATAACCATCGAAGCCGTGCCAGCCTACAACACAACCGAGGGGCATCTGCAATACCATCCAAAGGGGCGCGACAACGGCTATATTCTGACAATCGACGGCTTGCGCATATACATTGCAGGCGACACGGAGGATATTGAGGAGTTGAAGAAAATAAAGAATATCGACATCGCCTTTCTGCCATGCAACCAGCCTTACACCATGACGCCCGAGCAACTTGCGCGTGCCGCAAAGACAATAAAGCCAAAGGTGCTGTTTCCGTACCACTACGGGCAGACCGACGTGAGCGTAATTCCGTCGCTACTTAAAGGCGAGAAAATTGATGTTAGAATAAGGCACTACGAATAAGCCTTGCATGAGTGTGGCGAAAAGAGCGTTTCGGACTTCTTTTCGCCACATTCTTTCTATTCGGCCGTGCCGAGGCTCTTGCCGTCGGAAAAAGCCTTGCCGACGGTCTTGCCGAGCGCAATGTATGTATGGTTTATTGGATTGTAGGTGATGAGGTTCATCTTCTTTACATCGGGCTTGCCGTCAGCCGACAGATACTTCTCATCGCACAGAATGTTTACGATTTCGGCAACCAAGTAATAACCAGTCTCACTCTCGTCTATCTTCTGCTTTACCCTACATTCGAGCGTCATCGGGAACTCTTTGAATACAGGCGCATTAACATTGGCGGCTTTCTCAGCCGTCCAGCCAGTCTTCTTGATTTTGTCGGGCATATTACGTCCGCTCACAATGCCAACAAAGTCGGCTGCAACCATTGTCTCGACGGTTGCAAAGGCAACGGTAAACTCGGGACAAGCGGCAAGATTATCGGTAGTGGCATGTGAACCGAGCGAAATCATTATCTCGTGCGCATCCCACTGGCCGCCCCAAGCGGCGTTCATGGCATTGGGCTTGCCGTTTTTGTCGTATGTGCCGATAACCAGCACTGGCTGAGGAAGAATCCACGGATTCGGTTTGAAACTTTTCATATTTTACTTGTTTTTAAGTATGGTTTTCAATTAAGCAAAAATACAAAAAAGGTTGTAGAGGTACAACCTTTTCTGCGAGAAAACTACAACTTATTAACCACACCCGAAAAGAGGCGGCTGCCGCTGCTGGTCTCTACAATCTCGAAGACGAAGTTGCGGTTTACGTTCATCTCTATCGGCTCTGACTCTTCGTCGGGACAACAGCTCGTAGCGAAAGCACAATATGTTGTAACGGCTGACTCTGCGCCGTATTCATCGACCTTTATCTTGCCTTGCTGAATAACATCGGCAAAAGAAACGCCGGGAATAAGATTAGGAATGCCGTCGGTGGCTGAGAATAATTCGTCCATACCCATCTGTCTGAGGACATCAGTGAGGTTTGTGCGCTTCTCAATCTCAAAGCGAGGCAGATTGAGATGAACTTCTGCATCTTCGTACTTGGAATACACGTCTTCATCGGCAAGAAGAGACAGAACTTCGTCGATGCCGTGCCCCTTCTTTGGCAGATGAATCCACATTGAGTAGCGTTTTGTAAGCATATACGCCCAATAGTCCAAGCAAACGGACTGGAAGACATCGTTCTCGTGATAGCGCATAACATCGGTAACGCTCATCATATCGACCTCAGAAACGCCGTCGTTATGATAGAAACTGCTGCGCCGAGTCTGCTCCTCGTCGAAATAGTTTACCCAACAAGCCTTAAAATAGAAGACATCGAGCAGGAGGGCACGAACAGCCTCGTTCACATCTATCCGAAGGTTCGCAATCATGCCGTGCGATGCCTTCTCTACTTCTCTCGAAATCTCGGCAGACAGCGACGGAACAGAGAAATCTACACTACGGTAGTGAACATCGAAAAAATCCTTGGTGTCGGCGATGGTGTGCTTATTTACGGCTAACTCCTTCTGATACAGCATCATTGTAGACAGGTCGATGGTTGGGACGAGATACTCTTCCAAATCCTTTCTGTCTACATTCGGAATGAGGAAGCGCTCGTCGGCAAACATTCTGTTTAGTTCGCGGCAATCAATGTCGTCGCAGCATATTGCCTGCTGAATCTTGTTGCGAACGCTGCCGCCAGCCCAGTTGCTGAGCAGAACGAGCAATGCCTGCAATCGGCAAGGCGAAACAAAGATGTTGTCCTTTTCTCCGCCATTGTTTGCGGCAATGACAGAGAGAAGTTTGTAGTTGAAGGCAGAGGCAACCTCGGCATAAGACTTCTGCGGCAGATTGCGACCGCCTTCTTGGCTTTCCATATAAAAGAATTTCTTTGCATCCATAATTCTATTGATTTTAAAGGGTTTACTTCAATTTATGATGCAAAGAAATCCGTTAGTTGTCCCGAATCGTGGTACAAGCCAAAGTTTTTTTATCTCTCGGGCAGAGATTTTTCTATTTTTGCCAGAGCAGACTCGTATTTCTCGACCAAATCGAGGTGACTGCCAGCCTTTGCACGCGCCAGATTATGGCGGAGGTCGTTCAGCTTTACATTTATGGCTGCGGTGTTGCCCGAGTCTATTATGCGCTGAATGTACTCGTCGTAGGAAAGAGAACAGTCGTGGGTACACAAATCTACCGCCTCAAGAATTTCTTCCGGGATATTCTCGAAATGCAATTCGTTAAGAGACATGTCGCCGTCCTCAATCACATCGTGCAGAAATCCTACGCATTTTTCGGTATCAGTAATGCCCATCATTCCAACCGTCAGAGAATGAAGGATTGCGGCGTTTCCGTCGAGGTCGCGCTTTCCGTCGAGAGCCTTCGACGCAATTCTGATACATTGTTCAATTGTGTCCTGAGTTACCGGACCGTTGTTGTCGGACGTATCGATATACAAACCGATAGTCAGCGGAATTTCGAACTTAAATTTCATAAACCTGAGAAAATTAGTTTTGATTAAACATTCTTGCTGAAATCCTTCTGCCAAAGCCGAGAGACACCGGCTGACAGGGATATTCGGGATGCAAAGAAAGCAAACGGCTGTCCCGAATCGTGGTACAAGCCTGCACTATTTTTCAAGTTTTATGTCGAATCCGTAACTTTTAAGCGATTCAGCCATCATCTGGCATAGTTTATCGGCAAGCCAAAGCGGTTCGAGCACCTTTACTTGGTTTGAAAGGCTCAGCAGATGCCCGCAGAAGTCGTAGGTTGGGCGCAGATACAGTTCGAAGTCAATCCAGTCGTCGCCCTGCCCCACCACCTTCTGACTGTGATGCAGGGGCAAGTCGCTCAGATAATACCGCTGATTGCCATAGACGCGTAGCCTCACGCGCTCTGCCGGAGTGCCGTCGCCTGCAACAACGCCGAAGCACTCGCCAAAATATTCCTTGGCATCGAAGTCGGGGCGCACCTCGAACTTAATGTCGGTAAGCCTCATCTCCTGAATACGGTCGAACGAATAGACGGCAAAATAGTCGCGCTCGTCCTTGCCCGGAGCGGCATCGCGATGAAAATGAGCCAGAACATACCATCGCTGGTCGAAGAGTTTCAGGCAATAAGGCTCAAAATCCACGTCCGACACGGCATCGCTGCCATAACGGCGGTATTTCACCGCCACGCGTACCTTCTTCTTCATGGCATCGATAACCTTTTGCAGATAGTCGTCGCAAGGAATCTGCTGCAACAAGATGCGCTCGTGCAGCGACTTGCTTTCGGCAATAATCCCGTTTACCGAGAGCGTTGAGATTACCCAGTTCTGAACCGTATCCTCGTGCAGAACGCGCTCGTTGCCAATAAAATACTTGTATCCTCCCTTGCGGTCGCAGTCTATGTATATGCCGAATATATCTTCGATGGCATCCTTGTGGCGGTTAAAGGTTGAACGGGCAAGTTCTACGCCCTCGCTCAGTTCGGTTTCGAGCCATTTTTTCTGAATCTCGGCAAACGATATTCTGCCAGCCCGCTTAATAGTGTTTACGAGCCAGATGTATTCTCTGAAAAGCGACGGTACTGTCATAGTTTCTTCTTGATATTGAGGTTATGTTATTTTGCAAAGTTAAACATTTTTTACAGAATTCTTTTGGACGAAAAATATTTATGGCATATATTTTACACCCTATTTAACTTCGAAATCGCATTGAAGCAGATACCAGTCTTGCACCTTGCTCCACCACCTGAACTTTTCTCTTTCGCAAGCAAGAGGTACAGAATTTCTCATTTTCTCGGTTGTAGAATACCACACATTAAAACGGAACTTGCCAGACTTTAGCTGCAACGTTCTGAAACTGCTTACCCATGCAGACTTAACAGAATCGGGATACAGCGGAGGAGCAGGCGCCCAACTTGTGCAAATCTGCCCCATGTAATTTCCAACATACTTCCCATTCACATTATACGACAGTGTGCCCCAGAAATAGCCCGGAAGCCACTCGCCATACAACGTGTCGCGACTTTCGTTCTTAATACAAAAACATGGTGCTCCGTTTTCGCCTTTCATGTTGGGCAAGTAGTTTATTTTCACCTGCGGAGAAGCCTTGTAGCGTCTTTCTATTCTAAAAGTGCACGAATTAACGGAGTCGTGACATTTCCTATCCGAATGATTTTTTGTATCACGACTAAAATTTAAATCCGCCACAACATCTAATTCCTTGCCCGTAAGTTTGAACTGTCTCTCCAACGAGTCACAACCATATCTGTCACTATTAAAAGATGCCGCTAAACGATATTCTCCAAGTTGTTCCAGACGGTAGTTTTTCTCAACGCGCCTTGCGGTATCGTTAAGCAGAACGCAACTCATGCCGTCGGGCGAGACAAGGCTCAACCTTGCGCGTACATCCGTCAATTTTTCATCCAACGAATATTTTATCAGCATGTTGCATTGTGCCATCACGCAAACGACGTTTGCCATCAAAAAGAAGACAATAAAAAATCCGCTTTTCCGCATATTTTTCAAATTAAAGTTCAGAAGATTCTTCAATGTCAGCCTCATCGTACGAGTCAGCAGCCCTGCGAAGCATGTCTCGCATATATGCCACTACGTTGCGAGGATAGATAATACGCACTCCCGGACCGTAACTCATAAAAACTGAATACATCTCGAAGTTGATGACCACCTCTATCTGGAAGATGCAACTGCCGTCGTCGGGATTTTCGCTCTTCAGTTTCTGCGAATGGTGTATGGGTTTGGTTTTGATGTATTTGCTCTGCTCGGCTGATGCCCAGAACTTTATTCGTCGCGGCGTACTTTTTATATTCTTGCTCACGCCTATAACATCGTCGAAGAAATGCTCCGAGTTGAATTCGGGATTCTCTCGGAATGGAACATCCGAAGGCTCAATGCTCACGATACGGTCTAACGGAAGGTTGAAAATCTGCATGTCCGACGAGCGGCCGCCAAACAGAAACCAGCGGTTGCGAAATTCTTTCAGAAGATAAGGAAACAGAACATATTCGGTTGGAGACGAGGCGTTGAACGACTGATACAACAGCCTTACCGTCTGCCGGCGCACGATGTAACCATAGAGCGGATTGAGCAGTTTGAGTCCTTTTAGGTCGGGCACGCTGTCGAAGTGGACTATCGGCTTGCGCTGGTTCTTGCTTATGGCGAGTTTGTCTTGCAGACGGCGGACGACATCGGTCATCTCGGCAAACTGCTCAAAATCTTCGAGTTGGCGGAGCATGTCTATCGCCTCTTGCAAAACCTCGTAGTCGTTTTGCGACATTGGCATGTTGGTTATCGAATAGTCGGGGTCGGAATAGCGATAGAATTTGTGGTCGTACACCTCGATGGGCGCATTGTAGCCCAGCTTGTCCGAACGCATAATCTGAATATCACCCTGCACGGTACGGACCGACACGCCCTTGCTTATGCCCTCCATGTCGTAAATGGCATCGCAGCAAGCCTCTACAAGGTCATCGAGCGTCCAACGGCGATATCTGTTGCGCAGGCAGTTGTCTATCGTCTTATAACGGATAAGCGCGTTTTTGTTTGCTGGCATTTTATTTACATTTTTCAAATAATTAAACCGATACAAAAATACACATTTTTCTGCGCAATTGGTTTGCGGACATAAAAAAACTCAAAACAAAATTTATATGCCGTATGGCGAAACAAAGGAACCGAAATAAATCTCGGAGATTCTGAATAGCCTTGTCTTGACAATCTCTACAGAGGTGGGAATCCGAGCGAGCTGGAGATTTGCAATCTCCACGGATATATTCGTCAGTTTTATTTTTTGAGCCGATTCTGTCGAAATTTCAAGTTTCAACTTTAAATTTTCGACTTTCAACTTTCAAGTTTCAATTAAATATCGTCCGTATCTTCCCCGAACCTTCCCCGTAGCTACTCCGTTCCTACCCCGTACCTACAACGTACCTACAACGTACCTTGCCCGAACCTTGCGGCTTACTTCCGGCTTACTATCCCCTTGCTACCTCCTTACTATCGGCTTGCTTGAAAAAAACGGAACAATTCACAATTCAGAAAGTTTTTCAAGTTTTAACTTTGTTCATTGTCAATTAAAAAGAATTCTCAACTTTCAAGTTTGTATAGCAGAATTATTCATGCCGAACTCGCGTATAAATAGGTATAGGCCAAGCATTTCTGAAAAAAATCGCATTATTCATAAAAAAATCCTGCTACGCAAAAAGACTGCGCAGTAGTATCTTTATTTTGCAACCACAATTCAGAAACAAAACGAAATTATGGAAATTAAGACTATAAATAATCGAATAGTAAAGATTTGGACGGATAATGTTGAGGCATCGGCAATGCAGCAGATTGAGAACCTCACCACCTTGCCGTTCCTCTTCCACCACCTTGCCATAATGCCCGATGTGCACGCTGGAAAGGGAATGCCAATAGGCGGAGTTCTGGCATGCAAAGACGCCGTTGTTCCCAATGCCGTGGGAGTTGACATCGGCTGCGGAATGTGCGCCGTAAAGACAAACTGGAAGGTGAGTGACATTCCGTCGGACATTCTGAAAAACGAGATAATGAACGGCATCCGCCAACGCATTCCGCTGGGAATGAGCCACCACGAAGAGGCACAAGACGCCAGATATCTGCCGCAAGGCTACGACATCGACAAGATGACGGTTGTAAAGGCCCGACAACACTCGGCATTGCATGAGATTGGCACGCTTGGCAGCGGAAACCACTTCATTGAGCTGCAAAAGGACGAGGAGGACAATCTGTGGATAATGATTCACTCGGGCTCGCGAAATCTGGGCAAACAGGTGGGCGACTACTACAACAACATCGCCGCCAAGCTAAACACCCAATGGCACTCGGCTGTGTCGCCCGACATCAATCTGGCTTTTCTGCCGCGCGACACCAGGGAGTTCGGAATGTACTGGGAAGAAATGAAGTACAGCGTAGACTTCGCCCTCTGCAACCGCCGCCTTATGATGATGCGCATCGAAGAAGTCCTTGCAGACTCGCTTAAAGGCATAGAATTTGAGCCGATGATAAACATCGCGCACAACTATGCCGCCTTCGAGAATCACTTCGGGCACGACGTTTTCGTTCATCGCAAAGGCGCAACACTTGCCCGAAAGGGAGTTACGCGCATAATTCCCGGCTCACAGGGCACGGCATCGTATATTGTCGAGGGACTTGGCAATGCCGAATCGTTCTGCTCATGCTCTCACGGCGCAGGCAGAGTGCTGTCGCGCAAGGCTGCCATACAGTCGCTCAGCATGGCTGAAGAAGTTGCGCGGCTCGAAGCCAAAGGCATCGTTCATGCCATTCATTGTCAGGACGATATGCAAGAGGCATCGGGAGCATACAAGAACATTGAAGAAGTTATTGCTAACGAACTCGACTTGGTAAAAATCAGAACACGACTGCTTCCGGTGGCAGTAATTAAGGGATAAAAATTTTCGATGTTGTCCCATGATTTGAAACAAGACACCTCGAAATTTGCAAACAGATATCTTAATAATGGTCTCGCAGCAGATACACGATAGCAAAACGGTGGTTTTTCAGACACAGATGAGAAGGATCAAATCCCTCCTCCACGAGACCATTTTTGGAACTTTGGCAGACTTGGTGTATGCGCAGGACTGAAAATCCAGAGAACGTGGTTCGAATCCACGAAGTTCCACTAAGAAAGACGGACAAAACAAGTCTTACTACTGATTGGCTCAAAACCTTTACGGGCTTTTTAGATAGATTTCGTACTTTCCGTCTTTCAAAAAACGGCGCGGTAGCTCAGCTGGTAGAGCGATGAATTTTGTGCAGAAATTTTCTTCCATACAGAGAATCCGATTAGCGTAAATTGGACTGTAGTTCCAGTGGAACTGATTAAGTGATTTTTCTAATATTAAAAAAAAGCAAGGACAATCGGCACATACTTCACCTCATTTGTCGGCAGTTCGATTCTGCCCCGCGCCTCTAAAAGAAGATAAGGTCAAGAACAGCTTACTTCCATAGTTTATACAAGAAACTCGTTTAGCAGTTCAATTACCTCATCTTTCTGATTATTAACAAGGTCAAAAGCCGGCATACTTCTCGCTCCTTCTCTGAGGCAGACTATGCGACCCTGCCGATGCCAGCTAATTACCTTTTATGATTTTAAAACAATGAACAAGAATCTGACAAAAGTAGCCCTGCGCTATCGCGCACTGTTCCTCGACATCAAGCGAGAGGACATCGACATGAAGTCAAACACATCAGTAATGACAAGAGCATTCGCCGCTCGTCTTATGGAAAACGGCTTCAGTTTGAGCGAAGAACTGCTTCATGCACTCGACATGGTTTCTACCGACACACTTGCCGATACTGTTGAGTGCATAAACAATATTATGGGCGTAAATCTTAACTGGGCATCGCTCGTAAAAGGCTGGGACAAGCCTACAAAAGAGACGAACACCGACCATCTGATTACATGGATTGCCAACATTTTCGGTATGGAAAACTTATTCAAAGGAACAACACTTCCGTGCGGCTGCTTCATTCCCGAAGGAATATTTCCGTTGGAGAGATACAACGGCTGTCCGTTCTGTGGAACTCCGTTCGAGACGAGCAATTTTGTGTATAAAGGTCAGACAAGCAAACAGAAAGAACTCAGATTGTTCACACGACACGACTTGAAGAAAATTTTCGACTCTCTTCTTTCATCTGTCACCCCACTCGACGAGACACAGAAAGATTCCCTCAAACTGATGCTCAACGAGTTTCCGCTTTCAGAAGATACAAACATCGGCATGAAGGAAACAACAATGCTCATAATTGAAGCGATGATAGAGAAAAGTAAAGGTGATGAAGCGACAAGGTTCTTTAAAACACCAACCGACGTGCTTCGATACCTCTGGTACAAGAAAACCGGATTCGTGCAGATTATTGAGCCGAAAACACTGATGACACACTCGAAGAAAATGTACCATCACATGTTCGGACCATTCGACAAAAGTGCCGATGCCGCAAAGGTAATGAAACAAAAACTGATGCTGAAATACGACAGAAAGACCTGCCTTTGCGTAGCCCGATGGCTCAATGCCATTCCGATGACGGCAAAGCAAGCCGCAGAGAATATGAATCCGAAGCGAGGAATGTGGGTCAGAATGATTCGCGCCCTACGATTAGGAGAATATTCACGAAAGAAAGGAATGGAGCATTTGTCTGAAATACTCGATGTGTTCTACAAAAACGACTACGAAACATGGCAGGGAACTGTAGACAAGGCTCGCAAGGAAAACAATGCCGACAAGACTCTAGCACTGCTCAAGGAGCGTCCGGGGCTTTTCGCACGCAGTCTGTTTGCATCAATGCTGCGCTTCGGCAGCGACAAAGTTCTTGAAGCCTTCGATAACGTTGCAGACAATCTTCCAGCACGTCTGCTCTTATCGCTCGGCAATGCAGCAGAATCGTATTTCGACATTAACCAAACCCGATTGGCGCATCCAATAACTGGTGTGACATACAAAATTGAGCCGAACAAACTGCTCAATCTATACGACGAAAATTCGCGTCGAAAGATGGTTGAGGATGTGAACAACATCTACAAAGCGTCAATGGAGCGTCGCTTTGCTAAGCAAAAAAACGATGCAAAAAGTGTTTTCATCGACCCTAAACTGTTCAGCATTCCAGTAAATGTGGGCAACCGGTCGACAACAATTCAAGACACATCGTGCGCCTTAATGGGTACGCGATTCCCTGTAGAAGGCGATGCCGTGCGTCTGTTTCTGCAATGGGGAAAAGGCTTGCACGCACAATGGCTCGACATGGATTTGAGTTGTCGCATCGCGCTACCAAACAACAAAACTGCCGAGTGCGCCTTTTACAGTCTGAACTGCGTCGGAGCAAAACATTCGGGCGACATCCAGCATATTCCCGAAATGGTTGGCACAGCCGAATACATAGAGTTGTCACTGCCTGAACTTGATGCAGCTGGAGCAAAATACGTCACATTCACCTGCAACGCTTACTCGTGCGGCTCACTATCGCCAAACCTCGTTGTGGGCTGGATGAAATCTGCCTACGAAATGAAGATTTCAGAAAAGAACGGTGTAGCATACGACCCATCGTGCGTGCAACACATGGTCAGGATTAGCGAAGGAAATCTGTCAAAAGGACTTGTCTTTGGTATCCTCGATGTAGCAAGACGCGAAATTGTATGGCTTGAGATGCCTTTCACGGCACAGACTCTGCGCGGAGCAGACAATGAATCGATAGAGTCTTTGCTCAGAAAACTAGAAGCAAAGCTTACAGTTGGCGAACTTATTGAAATGAAAGCAAAGGCTCAGAATATCGTCAGAACAGAAAAGTACGAAGAAGCCGACGAGGTTTACAACTACGAATGGGCTTTAAATCCAGCCGATGTGTCGAAACTTCTGAATATATAAACAAAAAAATGCAAGACTTACCCAAGTGTTTAAAGGAGGCGCGATAAGTTCAAGCTGGGATTTACCCCATACGTCGGTTAGAATCCGACAGTCTTGCATTTTCTTTTTTCTGACAAAAACTTACACTATCCAATATGAATAACTGATGCAAGGCGCGTTGCTTTTTTGAACTTTTTAGGCAACGCGCTTTTTTTGATTTATTCTGAAAGAAATCGGGACTTTGTGCAACCAACGGCAAAACGACTAAAACTTCGTCATTACCTTCTGAAAGATGTGCACAACGGCATCTTTTGGCGAGTAGAAAATCATTCTCGGCCCTACCCAGCGCATAACCTCGCGAATCTGGGCACGTTCTTTTGGAGCGTAACAATGTGTAGGACAATCCTTGCACGCCGTTTTCTTCTCACCATATCGACAATGGTCAAGGCGACGGCAGGCAAAATCTGCCAGATGCTGATACTCTTCGGACAACGTATCTTGATGCAACCGATGACGGCAATACAAGCCAATCATCTTGCGGACAATCTGCTTTTCATTTTCAATTCTGCTCATTTTTCTTGTTGAGTTTTTTATTTTACGAAACGCCACAGCTATATTAAGAGTATTTTGACTTCACAATCTCATAAGAATTGCGCGTAAGACTGCGCAAAAGTTCATCAGGAGCATCGGCTGTGGCGACGCCTATCCAATATCTCGGCGACATATTGAAGGGCTTTACAACGCAATCGTGCTCGGCTCGCAACTCGTCTATATTCTCGGGCTGATGTTTTAGCGTGATGACCTCGAACTTGTCACAGTCGAAGAAAGAGAACATGTGTCCATGCACATAGAACACAAGCACCGAACCGGCACGGGGGAATGCCGTAAAAGGCATCTTTTCTTCTACATCATCGCCCAGCGAGAGGCAGAATTCGCGATATTCCTCAATATTCATAATCTATTCTAACTTAAAACTTATGCCCGATTTCTTTGCCTGTCTCATCTGCAAACGTCGTGGAATGTTGTAGATTCTGCCATCTTTGCGGAAACGTGCGCCAGTCTGCTTGAAGAAGAACGAAACGCCCGACTCCACGCATTGACGGCGGATGTCGAGAACCCAATCGTAGTCGCACATGCGCGCATCGTTGCCCGACTCTCCGCCGACGGTTACCTGTTCGCACCAGCCAGAAAGTTCTCCACGAAAATCGACCGGCTCGAGCAACGGCTCGCAGATTACTGATTTGTGGCATATTGGCAGCGAACGGAACAAAGGCAATCGCTCGTCTACACGGCGTTGATTCTCCATTGTGCAACAGATAGTTACGTTCTCGTAACCGTCACCCCAATCGTCGGGCAGCGACTGAAGAATCCGTTCGGGACGCTTCGTCACGATGAAGAAGCTAAGGTCGCTGCGAAGCCTCATCATCTGCCATGCCTCGGCGCGCCATTCGTCGGCCTCTTCGATAAAGAAATCGGAGGTGAAACACGTCCACATCATCGTTCCGGGCGGAATCTTCCATTCGCCCTGCCGCGTTCGTCTTACGGGCAGATTAAACAAAGAAGTACGGCGCACCTCATCGGGATTTTTGTCGAACTCGGCATCGCGACGGTAAACGTAGCAATGTTGGCAGCCTTCGCTCTTTTTGTGGCATCCGTGCCACAAGTTCCACACAACGCCGTCCATCACTTTCTGAGGTCGAAATGCTGAATCAGCGGCGGTGTGGGCGCAAGGTCGTAATAGTCCATCTCGGCAATCGGCATGCAGAAATATTCCATTTTGTCGTAACTGTCGTAAAGACGCGACAAGACGTCGTTGTGCTCGTAAATCCAGCGTTTTGTGGCTTCATCGACATCGAAACAGACCGTTCCGGAACAGCGAACGGAGATGTCGCCCTCGCTTGCCAGAAGTTCGACATGCGGATTCTGCTTCAGTTCGCGATAGACGGCTTTCTGCGCCGACGTGGCGAAGTACAGCACGCTGTCGTCCTGCTTCATTATTCTGAACACGCGCAGCTTCGGAAGATTGTCCGAGCACGTTGCAAATGCCACGTCTACATGACTCTGCAAAAATTGTAATGCCTTTTTCATTGTTTTCCTAATTTTCTTCAATAACCTCGATATAAAAACTGAAGGGACGAAAGCCGTCGTTGCAACTAATCATGGCACTCATCGGATTCTGCATCCAGCCGTCGAAAAAGTTGCCCTTGCCTTGCGACAGCGACTCTACAAACGGGCGCATAGACTGCCATGCCGAAGGACACAATCCTTCGGGGCACTTGCCTTCCGAAGAAATCCATTGCTGACCTTCACAAACATCGCATGTATGCTCTATCGGATTCTCAAACCGCGCCATGAGGTCGGGATAAACGCTCTGGCGGACAGCAGTTATTCGTACTTTCTTCATCAATTATTTTTGCGAGAGTTGAAAAATGGCAAGCCTTCCGCAAAGAAGATTGCAGAGCACTTCGGGACTAACCGTCAGCCCTTTGGCAGAGAACGAAATCTGCCCGTCGGCAAGTTCCTTTATCTTCTCGCGAGTAACGCAGCCTCCGCTTTCGAGTATTCGGTTCAACTCTTCGGCTGATTTGAAATTCACGACAATATTACCGCCATCTGTCGAGAAACTATCGACATACGCATATTGAACAGTCACATTTCCGTTTTCAATCACGACTTCGCCAGATGACAAAACGGCATAGGGTTTCTGCAGAATCTTGCTTTTCAGAAACAAGAAAAGAAAAACAAACATACAGATGCCAAACAATATTAAGCCGATGCTATACAAATCGTTTAGCCAACCAACAACTCGGCCGTTGCGATAGGCTGCAAGACAAACGTTATACAAAACGTAACTACACAAAAGAAAAACAATGTTCTGCTTCTGAGACTTGAAAATTTTAATGTCTTCCATATTTTTTCAGTTATTTCATTATAAAGAATCCAACAAATACGGCAGAAATGCCGAGTAACACGCTGCCTGCGGCATAGAGGCAGAACGACTGATAACAGCCCGACTGCAACAGCGCAAGACTCTCTTTAGAGAAGGTTGAAAACGTAGTGAATCCGCCGCAAAAGCCTGTTACGAGAAACAGATTCAACTGAACAGGCGCACTAAGACGCTGCAACCCAGCCCACAACATTCCGATGAGCAGACAGCCGGCAATGTTGGCGGTCATGGTAGCCCACGGAAAATCCGAACTTTTTATGAACTGCGCCACCATGTAGCGAGCCATTCCGCCAAGGCAACTTCCTGCCCCTACGAGCAACAAATCCTTTATCATCGCCTTCTATTCTTCAACCTCACAACGTCTGAAGCCCATCTCCTCGGCCTTTTCCTTGTTCATCATAAAATAAGTTGCCTCGCCCTCGGTGCAGACCTCGCCCTGCGAGTTTGTTATCTCGGCATGGATGAACAAGAGGTTTCGCATCTGCTTAACAATGTTGGCACGAATGGTTAACTGAGGCTCGGTTGTAGCCACAGCCTTGCGGAACTTAACGCTTAGATTGGCGGTGAATCCGCTTGTCTGCATCTTTCGCGTAACCACCCAGCCGCAAGTCTCGTCGATGAGCGTGCTCAGTATTCCGCCGTGCATCGTATCTACCCAGCCCTGAAAATTGCGTTCGGGATGCCACTTGCTAACAATATAATCGCCGTCCTCGTAGAACTCCATGTGCAGTCCGAACGGATTCTTTGGGCTGCAACCAAAGCAGTTGTACTGCGGATGATCGCACCACGGATTTATAATTTTCTTCATATCCATAAAAAAATCACTTCATTCAGCGTACAAAAATACACAGAATAAAGTGATTTCGACAAAATATTCGGAACGTTTTTTTCTATGCTCCAAGCCATTTATTGCTCTTAGGCAAACGAGCCAGAATTACAACCACGATGTACGATATTAGAATTGAAATTGCAGAATAAACAAGAATTCCAACAATTGCCGACGAAATATAACTGCCTGCCACTAACATAATTCCACGCACAACCATCATGTGCACCATGAAGACAGCATAACTCTTTGCGGCAAATTCCGAAACGATACGACCGAAAAGACCTTTACCATTCCAATTTACAGAACGTACAAGTCCGAAAAGTCCAATTGTCATAATTGCAACATTTGGAGTGCATGGCAACCAGCCAAGTTCCAAATCGGGAACAGACGTTGCCGTTGGTATGCGCATGTTAAACAGATACGCTGTTACTGCATATCCTGCAATAAACATCGGCAAGGAATATTTTAGCGAAGGAGCACCGTATTTCTTGAAATAGAAGCCCAGCACAAAATATCCTATAAAGCCAGAAAAGTAATAATGCATAGGATTTTCGTTCCAGAAAGTCTCGCCCCAGATGCTTGGCCAAAAATGATGCGCGTATGGCACAAATGTTGAAATAAACCAAAATCCGAGATAAGCCTGCAAAACCTTTTTGCTGACATTTTCGAGCCATGGCGAAATGATTGGCGCAAGCAAATACAGTCCCGACAGTGTGTAAACATACCACAAATGTCCTATTCTGGTTCCATAGTCTACAGGAATCATCATAATATTTGTAAGGAACTGAGTCAGACTACTGCCCTTTATCACAGCATAGCCCACGGCATACGCCACGCACCAAAACAAAAACGGATACAATATTCTGGAAAAACGACGGTGGAAGAAATCGCCAAGAGACATTTTCACTGGCAACAATAAATATCCAGACATCAAAAAGAACAATGGAACTGACGTACGACACCAACTTACCATATATCCAACCACATAAGCTGAGCTGTCTCTTACAATTACCACATGATTGCTATCATCTTTTGTCTGATAATAGAAAACACCAACATGCAACAAGATGACCAAAAAACATGCTAAAACCCTCAATACATCAAGAGAAAAATCTCTCTCTTTCTTACCAATCATACTTTATTTTTTACGAATGAATTTTAATCTGCGGCGCAAAGAAAATACTTTTTTCGTTTTTTTAGTAAAATCAGCCAGAGAAAAATCCATTTTTACATATTTTTCGACAATTTCAGCATATTTCTTTACACTTTATAATGTTAGAAATGGAAATTCACCGTGCCTACAATACCGTGGATATAAGTATTTTCAAAACTTGGATCGTACTTTTTGCGTACATTTGTGAGTCCGATGTTGCCCTCAACACCAATGCGCATTTTCCAGAACTCAAACATGATGCTTGGCTGCACTCCTACGGAGAAATCGTTGAGCTTTTCTTTGCCGTTTAGCCAATGATCGGGGACGGCATCGATATAGTACGAATCTTTTCCGATGCAATAAGAAAACATCGGTCCTACACCAAACACCCATTTGCATTTGCCTGCCGGAAGATGAAACTGCGCCATCACAGGAACATCTACAAAACCATAGCTAAAAGGATCGCCACCAACTTCTGGAGAAGACAATGTTTCTGATTCTTGGCGAAGCGTGATACACGGCATCAGAGAGAATTTCTCGCTGAAATAATAGTTCAGTCCGTAACCAATACGGAATGAATACCCGTTTGTACTTCCGTAATGACAAGCTTCTGTAACCATTCCAGCAGACAAATAGATGTTGTGTTCGAATTTCTTTGTCTGCGCCTGAGCGACGCTGTTCATGCCCAAGACGAGGGCGATACTTAACAATAGTTTCTTCATAATCTTTTAAATTTTGTTTTTGCAAAGAAGCCAGAGCCTCTTCGAGATAGTTTCTTCTTTTTAATACTCTAAACTGAAAAAATCGCCGCAAATTTAATAAAAAATTATAATTTTGTCTTTTTAAGACAAAAAAATGACTAATTTTACGTGATTTTTTCAGAAGAAATGAGATGAAAGACTTTGCAGCCATAGATTTTGAGACGGCAAACTACGAACGAACATCGGTCTGCTCGGTTGGCATCGTTGTAGTTCGCCACGGCGAGATTACCGATTCGTTCTACTCGCTTATCCAACCCGAGCCAAACTACTACAACTACCGTTGCTCGATGGTTCACGGACTCTGCCGAAAGGACACCGACAATGCGCCCGTATTTCCAAAGGTATGGGCACAGATTGAACCTCTGATTAAAGGGCTTCCGCTTGTGGCACACAACAAAGCCTTCGACGAAGGCTGTCTGAAGGCCGTTTTCAGAACATATCAGATGGACTATCCCGACTATATTTTCTTCGACACTCTGTACGCATCGCGCCGCAAGCTTCCGAAGTTGCCTAACCATCAGCTGCACACAGTTGCCACCGCCTGCGGATATCAGCTAACCAACCATCACAACGCCCTTGCCGATGCCGAAGCCTGCGCATGGATAGCACGGCAGATTATCGACGACTAACGTCCGCCAACCAATATTCTGTAGATTCCGCTGGCATAGCGTCGGAGGAAAATGCCGACACAAAAGCCAATAGGTGCAAAAACAAACGGAGAAACAAGAAACGACATTGTGTAGCCAAACCAATTCTTTCCCAAAACCATCGGAATTACCTTGACAATTATATTGAACATCGGCTCATGATAGAGATACAGAAAGAATGTAAACTGGCAAGCAAGACTCAATACGGCAGAATTCTTTAGGCGGAAATCCCTGGAAACCTGATAGTCGTAGATGCACCACATTGAGAAAACGCCCAACGTGTGTTCTGCAATTCGGTGAAAATCCCAATATCTCACGTCACCTACCTGACGGAAAACCGCCATTCCGACGAATGCAGCAAACATCAGCAAGACTATACCTCGCGGAATGCGGTCGAGTTTGTCGAGCACCACGCTGCCAGTAACAAACCAGTACATAGCATAAATAAACTTAACGTCGGGCAACAGAAAAAACAGCAGAACCATAACTCCTACCGACCACGATTTGGCATACTTTCGCAGATAAAAAATCAGCGGACTCAGAAAGATTATCACAATCAAATCTGCCAAGAACCACAAATGAAAGGCGCAAGGCAAACCGTTTCCGCAATTATAGAATAATGCCACAAGAATATCCCACAAAGGCTGAGTAACAAACATTTCGGTGTACGACTTGCTGTTTATATACGCCGATGCTCCGGGAATATGCTCAAGCACCACGAAGAACAGCGGAAACAGCACGGCGGCTATAATGAAAGGCACAAGCACGGTTCTCACCCTTTTCTTCATTTTTCTGAACACATTGCCGATGCTTTCTACATTCAGAAAGAAGAGATAGCCCGAAATGGCATAGAACATAGGCACCGCACAATAGCCAAAGGTCTCGGGAATGCAGTTGCGTACAAACATCGGAATGGTCATATCCACCCCAGTATCTTCGGGATACCCGGCATGCATGTACAGAACCATAATTATGGCGAAAAAAGAAACCACCTTCAGTTTGTCTGAGAAGTAAGGCGACATTGCCGAAGATTGCTGTGGTGTATTAGTATTTTCGATTTTCATTTTTTTAGTCTGAACAGATTTTGCATTTAACGACTGCACTTCAGTAGAGGTGAATCCGTAATAATGCGAGTGCAAATGTACACAAATATCCACTATCTCAATCTACAAACTTCAAGTTTATTTCTGAATAAAAATCCAACCAGCAGCAAAAATCACTAATTTTGGCTATACTCTGAACATATCATTCACTAATATTAGTGATTGCATGACTAAAGAAAACTGCATAATTTTGCAAAGAAATTTTGTATAACATTCGGAAATGATTTATATTTGCAGAATTAGTTAAAATCTATATACGAACCCAACTAACACACGGGGATAAGGCTTAAAGAAATATTATAGAATAACTTTTTTGCAAACATCATTTTTCGCACGGCGGCGATGAAAAGTAGAGGTTTATATTTTTTTGCGATGCTTTTAATAATGGCATTTGCAACAAACGTAATATATGCACAGAACACGCAGATTCGATTCACGGGAACGGTTACAAACAACAACGGAGAAGTTTTGACCGATGCAACCGTCGTTTTCGAACCTGTTAGAGGTGCACACTCCAAACCTTCGGGACTGCCCATTACCGCCACAAACAACAATGGATATGCCGTGAGTCTGCCCGATACATCGCTCTATCGCATCACGGTGTCGAGAATAGGCTACAAAAAAAGCGTAAAAATAACAGAAAGAGGCATTAAGGAGCAGAAAATAGACTTCATCCTGCAAAACAATGCCGAGATTAACGAAGTGGTCGTTACCGCCGCACAGACCAACACAAAGCACGAATCTATTGTGCGCAGCGCGATGGAGCATCTTCAGCCAACAAGCATTGCCGACCTTACCGAACTTCTGCCCGGCGGATTTGCAAAAGACCCTAACATGGGAGCCGCCAACACCATTGCCATGCGCGAGACTGGCGCAATGAATGCCTATGGGCAGAGCGCGACGAACAACAATTACGGCACATCGGCTCTGGGCACTCTATTTGTGGTCGATGGTGCGCCGATAAGCACCGATGCCAACATGCAATATTCTCCCCTATCGTCAACACAGAGCGCAACAACCGGCACATCTGCCGAGGACAGCCGAAACACGACGAATCGCGGCGTGGATATGCGAAGTATCGGCACCGACGACATCGAGAACGTTGAAGTTGTTCAAGGAATTCCTTCGGCTGAATATGGAAACCTTACGAGCGGAATGGTACTGATAAAGAAGATCAGACGAGCCACACCGGTAATTGTAAGACTGAAGGCTGATGGATATAGCAAACTCTTCGGAATCGGGAAAGGCATCGACCTGAGCAAGCGTAACACTCACTACAACAGCCATATTCTGAATATCGACCTCGGATGGCTGGACTCTAAAGTCGACCCGACGAACAATCTGGAGAACTACAAGCGCATAACTGCATCAGCCCGATACACAAGGCAGAAGGACAGAAACAAATTCCAGTCGGCAATCGACTACACGGGCACTTTCGACAAGTCGAAGACCGACCCAAACCTGAACTACGGCAGAATCGACGACTATCAGTCGAACTACAGCCGCGTGATGCTGACGAACAACCTGCACCTTAAGAAATTCGAAAGATGGAGTTTCGACGTGAACACCTCGGCTTCGATTCAGTTTGACAGACTGAAGCAGACGCGCCTCGTGGCTCCGCAGCGATACGGCATCGTGCCTACGGGATATGACGAAGGCGAGCAAGAGGCTCACGCGGTTTTCGGCGAATATGTGGCATCTTACCTGTGCGACGGAAAACCCTTCAGCGCAAGCATATCTACAAAGGCAAAGCGAACAATTACGCACAACGACAACAACTACATAATGTTCGGCACGCAGTGGGACTATGCCAAGAACTTCGGTGACGGACAGGTTTACGACATGGAACGCCCGCTTTCGCTTACGGGCTGGGCATCGCGTCCGCGCAAATATTCGGACATTCCGGCATTGCAGAATCTATCTGCCTATGCCGAACTGAACCGTGAGTTTCCGATAAAGAAAAACACGTTCAAACTAACAGCCGGCGTGCGTCTGAACACTCTGCCGGGGCTGAACTCGAAGTTCGACATGGCAGGAAAATTTTATGCCGATCCGCGAGTAAATCTCTCGTTTCAGGCCAAAGAAATCGGCGATGTTAAACTGATTGTGAATGCCGGCTTCGGGCTTACAACAAAGATGCCGACACTCAACTATCTGTATCCCGACAAGAGTTACAGCAACTTCAACTCGTTGGTTTACTACGACCAAGAAAATCCGACGGAGAACTCGAAATTCATTGTAACAACCTTCGTACAAGACCCAACAAACTACAATCTTAAGCCGGCACGCAACCAGAAGTGGGAACTGTCGCTCGCCGCCTACTACGGAAACGGCGGAAATGCCACCGTAAAGCTCTTCTACGAGAAGATGAACGACGGTTTCAGATACAGCAACGTGTACAACGCTTACAGCTACAACAAGTATTCAGACAAGTCGATGACCGACTACAATGAACTTCGCACGCTCGACGGATACACGCAGGTTACAAACGGCAGCAAGATTATAAAGCAAGGCGTTGAACTTACGCTGAACTTCGGCCGAATAAAGGCTATCCAGACGGCGGTAAACGTAACCGGAGCGTGGTTCAGAACACAATACCTGAACTCGCAGCCGATGTTCGAATCGGTTTCGGGAGTGATTGACGACACGACTATCAGCTCGCAGTTCGTAGGTCTTTACGACTGGAACGACGGCAAGATAAACCAGCGCGCCAACACCAACATCACGTTCGACACGCAGATTCCAAAATTCAGTCTGATATTCACAACCTCGGTACAGACAGTCTGGTTTATCAGCACCAAGACGATGTGGAAGAACGGAACACCGGTGGCCTACATCAGCGCAGCAGACGGCAAGATGCACGAGTTTGACGAGCAGAGTGCAAAAGATGCTTATCTTCAGCAACTTGTAAAGACTTACAATGCCGATTTGTTCAAGACATTCACCGTGCCGATGTCAACATTAGTCAATCTGAAGGTTACAAAATCAATCGGCAAGAATCTTAAGCTGTCGATGTTTGCCAACAAGATACTCGACTATCTGCCAACATACACCGCCAACGGCAGGATTATCCGCCGCAGCGCAAGCCCTTACTTCGGCATGGAGGCGAATATTTATTTGTAAAAAAAGATGAACAGAATTTTTAAATACATAGAATCGACAGGCATTGCCACGGCGTTGGTTGTGGCTCTGCTCTGTTCGTGCTCCGACAACGAAATCAGCCGCACTCAGACTGAGGTGAGCATCTCGTACCCCGCCGATGCCGAAGGGCTGACAATCGTAAGCGAGGAGATTAAGGCGGTTAATCTTTCGACCGGACAGACACAGATTTTGCCATCGAAAAGCAAGATTGACATCGTTAGCGGACTGTACGATTTCATCTACTCTGCCGAAGTCCGATTCTCGTCATCAAACGGAACGGAGACGAGCACCATGAAAGGCACTCTGTCGGGAAAGGCTGAAAACGTAAACATAACGCAAAGTCCGTGCAACGTGAACATCGAGACGTTCCTAAGCGCAGAGAACGACGACTTCATCATCGAGGAGATTTTCTTCACCGGAACGCTCCGTCCTTCGGGCTCGGCATATTACGGCGACGGATACATAAAAATCTTCAACAATACCGACCATGTGCTCTATGCCGATGGCGTGGGTTTCTGCGAGTCGAAATTCAAATCGACCGCCAACACCGAATATTCGCCCGACATCCGCAAGGACACGATGACGATTCAGTCGCTCTACATCATTCCCGGTTCGGGGCACGACCATCCCGTTCTTCCGGGACAGTCGCTGCTGCTTTGCGACACGGGCATAGACCATCGCAATGCCAATCCGAACTCGTTCGACCTAAGCGCGGCAGACTTTGAGTGGTACGACGTGTCGCAAAATCCGTCTACGCTCGACATTGACAGCGAAACCGTGCCGAACCTCGACAAATGGTACTGCTACACCGAGTCGTTCTACACCCTTCACAACCGCGGATTCACATCAATCGCGCTCGTAAGGGTTCCGATTGACAAGCAGACGTATCTGAAAGATTTCTGGTACTCGTACGACTATACCGTATACACCGCGGCAGGCGCATTTCCGATGCAGCAGCAGGCGTTCAAGATGCCAAACAACTGGATTCTCGACGGAGTGAATCTTAGCGTTGAGGCTGCACGCCTATGGAACGTACTTCCACCCTCGGTCGATGCAGGATGGACGCATTGCGGAACGACCGACAACGACAAGACGCGCTTCTTCAAGTCGGTGCGACGAAAGGTTCAATACATCAACAACGACGGCACGCGCCATCTGAAGGATACGAACAACTCGACCGACGATTTCAATGCTGACTGCATTCCATCGGTTATCGAACTTCAGAAATCAGTAATTGCCACCGACGGCACAAAGGCTGAGATAACGACTCTCGACGGCGCAACTTCAGTCAACTAACATCATCATGCTCAGAAAGTTACTCTACATATTACTCACGGCGTGCAGCACGCACATCTCGGCTCAGGAAAGCAGTCTGCTGCTTAACATTGCCGAGCACGATAACCGCGTAAGGCAGATGCGCAGCTATCTGTTCGATGCGCCATCGCTTCAGGTGCTGCGCAGCAACAAATCGCTCAACGACATTCGCGCCGGATATTCGCACCGAAGCGCGTCGTCTGGCACCGTTCCCGAGGCTGGCGACGGCGAAAAAACGGCTGGCATAGGCATAGATTCGTACATCAAGAACATGAATGTCAACCTGAGTTCAACAACCCTTTGGGGAGGCGCAAGTTACGAGCACAGCAAGACCGAAGACATCCGCTTTGCCGAAACAAACGATGCGGACATCGTCTACCCTTACATCACGGCAGACTGCATTGGCGGTTGGTTGAAATCGGAACTTTACAAATTCAAGGGCGGTGCAAGCTACACAAAGTTCAGCGAGAAACTAAACTCTGAAATGACATACGCCATCGAGGGCGAATATTCGGCACGGCTGGCATACCGAACCATCGACCCACGCCCGAATAATCTGTCGAGCGACTTCAAAATCGGCTTCGGACTCGGGCTGATAAAAGAAAAGTATTTCTATGCCATCGACATAGCACTTGGCAAGTACAAGCAGACGAGCAGCATAAAGACTTACGACCAAGTATCAACGCCTACGTTCTTCCATCTCACGGGCGCAGGAAACGACTACTACCGCTTCCGTGGCGACAACACAAGTTCGTACTACAATGGCAAGAACATTGGCGCAACCCTGACTTGGGGACGGAAAGACAACATAGGGCTGTTTGCATCGGCTGGCGCGGCCTTTTCTGATGTAGAAAAGATTATTACATCGCTAAACCAACTACCGCTTGCGAAGAAAAAAAACGCCGAGGCAAACGCAAAAGTCGGCTTCACGACCCGAGACGAGCGCACCGAGTGGGGCGTGGCGGCATCTGCCAAGATAAAGAACACCAAAGGCACGGAAAACATATTCGGAAGCGCACAGGACAACATCTATCCGCAGATTGCACAACAGCAGATGTACGGCGATTTCACGTTCGAAACAAATCTGAGCGCGACCGTTCAGCACCGCTACAGCAAAGGGTCGCTCTACGCATCGGTAGACATCGGCAACATCGCCAAAGAAGAGAAATACGAATCATCGCCAAGCCGACGGTTCAACGCCGATATGCTGTCGACTCGCCTCGCCGTTGGCGGAAACCACATCCGTGGCAGAATGATGTACAGCATCGGCGCAGAAGCCAGATTTCTGTCGGGTTTGAAGAACGAAATCGAAGGAGAAAAGCAGGACTTCAACAACGACGAGATATACGGCGCATGGCTCTGGCGAACCGAATATCTGGGCAACAGCCGTCGCGAAATAAGTGCCGAGGCATCAGTCGAATACGACACCAACAGGAAGGTTTCGATATACACGGCAGTGCAATATAATTATCAGCATTACAGAAAGTTGCATCACCAAGACATAATAACTGTTTCGGTTGGATGCCACTTCTGAAAGGACAGAAAAATAAGAACAAAACAAAATAACAATGAAAAGAAAATTTACTATTTTAGTCGGAGCTCTTTTGGCTCTCAGCATCAGCGCAAGCGCACAACTTGCAGCAACACTCAATTGGGCACACTCGGTTCAAGGACAGACAACTTCTGGTAACAGCCCAATCAGCATTAACAAACTTGCCGACGGCAACTACATCGTGTTCAGCGAATGGGGGTCTAAGTCCGATGCCGGTGCAGAATATCTGCACTTCGACAACGCCGCAACATCATTCAAGGGCGGCGAATACACAGGCAACAGTTATTGCGCAAACGCACTCATACAGAAAACATCGCCTGCCGATGGCAGCGTTCTCTGGACTGTTTACAGCAACTACGGATACATCAACTCTGGCTGCTCACACGTGTCGCCAACTGCCGACGGCGGATTTGTTGCAACATTCGAGGCGCGTGCCCTCGTTCCTGCCAAGGATTTCAACAACAAGAAACTGCTCTCTGTTGTTCAGGCTGATGGCAATAACTACGACATTGCTTTCGACACCGAACTTTACGTCGGTTCATCAAACACCGAGGCGGCAAACGTTATTCTTAAGTTCGATGCCAACGGCAGCATTGAGTGGAGCAGAGTTCTGCGCAGCAAGGTTCTGACAGACCGCACAAACTCGCCAAGCCTTACAAACACAAGCCTCAACACTCTGGCAACAGACGAAGACGGCAACATCTACATTGCCGGAAACTATCGTTCAGAACTCTACATCCCTAAGGCCGACAACACAACAGAGACCCTTGTTTGCGGCAATACGGCTGAGTGGAGCGGAGATACCCAGACTGCTACCGGCGAACTTTTCATCGTTAAACTGAACAAGAACGGTTTCTTCGAGAAGTCACTTCTTACAAGCGGAAAAAGCGAACTGTCTTACATTGATAACATGACATACGCTGGCGGAAAAATCTATTTCAGCGGTCATGCAAAGAAGACTACCGATGCCGATGTTCTGAGCCTCGACGGCAAGACCATCAACGCAAGCGCATCGCTCCAGACTATGTTCTACGGCGCAGCAAGCACAGCCGACATGACAGTCGACTACATCAAGACTCTTGCATCGGTTGCAAACAGCAAGGGCTCATTTGTTATCCAGAATAAGAACCTTAAGTTTGCCGACGGAAAGTTGTACTTCACAGGTTCTGTAAACGGCGGATTTGCTGAGGATGGCAAGAGCGAAGCCTTTACATCAAATAACGGAACATTGCTGAAGGGCTTCGTGCTTAAGGCAGATGCAACAACCGGCGACATCGAGGCATCATATTGCTTTGCCGATTCTAAGTCGGTCAGCGCATACTACGGCACTTGGATTGGCGATAAGATTGTTGCTACCGGATACGACATGAACGCAGCAGTAGGCCATGTGTTTACCGTATTGAACAAGGAAACACTCGCAAAAGAAGAGACAATATCAGTCTGCAACACATTCGGCTCTATTGCAATGATTGCAACACCTTTGCAAGACGGCAACACATTCGTTGTGGGCAACCGCGGAAAGGGCGAGACAGCCACAATTCTTAACGGCAGCGAAACCAGTCCTCTTGCCGTTGGAAGCAAGTCGTACTGGGGCGTTGTTTACATGAGTTACGCATTCAACTTCGGCACAACCGGAATTGAAAAGACTGCCGTAGCCGACACCGAAAGCGCAAAGGCATACAATATCGCCGGACAGCGCGTAAATCCAGCATCTAAGGGCATAACGATTATTAACGGACGCAAATATCTGAACAAATAAAAATGATTAAAATAGTAACTGCAATAGCTGCGCTTGCGCTGACTCTGTCGGCACAGGCGCAGCCGTTGCCTAAAGACAAGGCGGTTACCGAAGGCAGACTTGCCAACGGCATGACATACTTCATACGCCACAACAGCCAGACTCCGGGACAGGCCGATTTCTACATCGCCAACCGCGTAGGCTCAATTCTCGAAGAGCCTGAGCAACGCGGCCTCGCTCACTTCCTCGAGCACATGGCATTCAACGGAACAGAGCATTTTCCCGACGGCAACGGCGGAAAGAACTCGATACGAAACTGGTGCGAGCGCAACGGCATAAAGTTCGGAGCCGACCTCAACGCATCTACAGCCATCGAGCGCACGCTCTACAACATAGCCAACGCACCTGTAAACAAAGAGGGCGTAACAGACACATGCCTCCTTATCCTGAGCGACTGGAGTCATGCACTTCTGCTGCGCGACAACGAAATAGACCAAGAGCGAGGCGTTATTCACGAAGAATGGCGTACGCGACGCGCCAACCGTGCAATTCAGCGACTAATGGAAGATGCCATGCCAACGATGTATCAAGGCTCGAAATATGCCGATTGTCTTCCAATCGGAAGCATCGAGGTTGTCGACACCTTCCGCCACGAGGATTTAAGGCGATATTACCGCAAATGGTATCGCCCCGACTTGCAGGCAGTAATCGTTGTGGGCGATATCGACGTTGCCGACGTTGAAAGAAAAATCAAGAAATTTTTCGGCAACATCCCGGCAGCCGCACCCGATGCCGCCGAGCGCATCTACTACCCCGTTCCCGACAATCAGAAGACAATTTCGTATGTCGTGACAGACGAGGAGCAGCCTACGCTCAACTTCAGCATGTACATGAAGCGCAACAGTTCGCCGCGAAGCCAGAGAGCCACTCGCGAGGCGTTTGCCGACGATTACAAGTCGCGCCTCGCCATGTTCATTCTTCGCCAGCGACTGTCCGACCTCACAATGGCAGAGCATCCGCTCGTGCTCTCGGCATCGTGCCGCGACGGAAGTTTCTTCATCACCGACGAGAAAGATGCCTTCTCGCTCAACATCGGACTCTTCCCCGACCGTATTCAGGAGGGCATAAACGAGGTTTTCTCGGTTGTAGAGAATGCGCGCAAGCACGGCTTCACCGAGGCTGAACTGGAACACGCAAAACTTCAGCACAACGTAAATCTCGAACATCGCGTAGACAACAAGGACAAGGAGCGCAACCGCGAATACGTTGGTCAGATTATAAACCATTTCTGCAACGCCACTCACCTTATGTCAATCGAAGATGAGGCTGAGATTGAACATTCGCTGATGGAAAGCGTAACGCTCGACGATGTGAACAATGCCCTGAAAGAAATCGTTCTTGCTCCAGAAAGCACCGCTCCATCAAACAGAGTGATTACGGTTTACGGTCCAACGATATGGAACAAGAAGCCTTTCGTTATGCCAACCGAAAAGCAGTTTGAGCAATGGGTTGCCAATGCCGAAAAGCGCGACTACGAAAACAAGGAATACAAGGCGGTAGACCGCACTTTTATGAAGAAACTGCCGAAAAAGGGCAAGATTCTTGCCAAGAACAGTTTCTCTAACGGATATACCGAATACGTTCTGTCTAACGGAATGAAAGTCTATGGCAGAGCATCGGACATTGAGCCTAACCGCCTCACGATAAAGATGTTCAGAGCCGGCGGTCAGTCGCTCTACCCCGACAGCGATGTTCCATCGTTGCGAATGTTGCAGACGGTTGTAAGAACATCGGGCGCAGCCGATTTCGATTTCCTCACACTCGAGAAGAAGCGCGCCGGAAAGGCTCTGCGCGTAATTCCGTTCATCGACAGCGAGGAGGAAGGCGTGAAGGGCGTTTGTGCCGCATCCGACTTCAAGACATGGCTTCAGATTGCACATCTCTACATCACCCAGCCTCGCCGCGACGACAAGATTTTCAACAGCATCATCGAGCGTCAGCGCTCAATACTGAAGAACCGCGAGGCATCGCCAAACGTAGTGTTCAACGACTCAATCCGCACAACGCTCTATGACAACACCCAGCGCAGCATGCCTATCACGCTCGAGTGTCTCGACAGCGTTTCAAACGACCGCATCTATCAGATTTACAAGGAGCGTTTTGCAAACATGGCAGGCATGAATCTCATCGTCACGGGCGACATCCGCACCGACGAGTTCGAGGAACTTCTTTGCCAGTATGTTGCATCGCTTCCGGGCAAGGCAAGCAAGAAGAACGAGCCTCGCTGCGGAAAATATCTGCTCGACATAAAGCGCGGCGACCACAAGAATGTGTTCACATACAAGCAGAAGACGCCTTCGGCAATCACCAACATCATCTACTCGTACACAAGCAACGGCGAGGCTTACAATGCCGACAACGACCTCAAGGCCGACTTCCTTGCTCAGATTATGCGCAGCATCTACACTGAGACCGTACGCGAGGAGAAAGGCGGAACATACGGCGTTTCGGTTAGCAGCCAAGGCTGGAAACTGCCAACCGAGGGCATCTCGATGACGGTAAACTTCCGCTGCGACCCTAACAAGTTCGACGAACTTCTGCCAATCATCGACGAGCAACTCGAAAAGATGGCTCAGAACGGCCCTACCGAGGAGCAACTCAACAAAGTAAAGGAGTACGAGATAAAGAATTACAAGCGTGCCGTAGAGACAAACGGCTGGTGGGAATATCTGTGCTACCATGTCTTGGCAGAAAATATCGACTTCGGAAAAGATTACGAGAAGAAGGTTAACGACATCACTTGCAGCGATATACAGGATTTCTGCAAGCTCCTGCTGTCGCAAAAAAATAGAATTCAGGTTACAATGAGGCAATAAAAAACCGCCTCGTACGTTACATTCAAAAACAAAATAAAAATGAAAAAAACAGTAATTACGCTATGCCTCTCGCTCTTTGTGCTCTGCGCAAGTGCCGACGACATAATGAAACGCGAGGGCAAAACATACATCATTAACACAACCGAACTATGCTCTGCCAAGGGCTACAAGGCTACAACGCCGCTGCTCGTATATATCGAGAACGGAACGGTTGTAAAGATTGAGGCTCTGCCAAACAAAGAGAGCAAGGGCTACTTCGAGAGAATAAAGAAGAAACTTCTACCGCAGTATGCCGGTCAGAAGGTGGGCGCAGCCAAGAAACTCGCTAATGCCGGCGTTGACGAACTCGACGGCGTTACGGGTGCTACTTATAGCGCCAACGCAACGCAGCAGAACATCGCAGCGGCTCTCGACTATTACACAAAGAACGCTAAGAATAGCAAAGGAAAAAGAAAGAAATAGGATAACACTTTAATTTGAAAAGGAACATCGACGGCAGTGCTTTTTTGCGCTGCCGTTTTTTTTATACAACTAAAATAAATACGCAAGTTCGGCATCAGTCCGTAATAATAAGCAAAAAAGGTAAATCTTTATGCCGAAAAAAGTCCCAATAGCAACTTTCAATGTATTATATCCGAAGTATGATGAAAGTGGGTAGCAAGCCGATAGCATCGAGATAGGTTCGGGATTCCTTCGGGATGCGTTCGGGAAGTTTTTGAAACTTGAAATGTCATGTATCATTTTTTTGCGAAGATAATTTGAAAATTTCAGAATAGCATCCAGCCAGTTTTTTTGACAAATAATATTGTATGTCTCACGAATTATGTATAACTTTGCTATCGTTAAAATAATTTTAAATCAAAATATAAATTACCGCCCGAAAGGGTGGAAAAACTTAACTGTATGAACAAAATTTTTTCATTTGCCCTTGGCTTTGGTATGTTAACTGCATCAAACTACGTTTGTGCCCAAAATTGGCAAAGCAAGTATCATAATAATATTGCCGGATGGAGTCAAGGCGATGTCGACCTCGACCGTTTCATGGGCGGCAAGCCAAAATCCGATACTGCCAGCATAGTAGTTTCCTCCATGTTTTCATCCCATGAGAGATGCAAAAAAGTAAAAGGCGTAAAATATTATTACACAGGCACCGAAGCTTGTATCGACTATGATTTTTGCAAACTTAATCCCGAAGAGCATGACAGATTTCATGCACAGATGTATGCCCAGACAATTCTGAATATTTATGAAAAATATGCCCGTATTGCCACAGCCGAAAAGGCCAATGAACTATGGAGTTATTATGGCGGAATAAACAATTTTCATTCAGACAGAGCCGAAAGATACGCTAAGGATTTTTCAAAGAGCGTATCGTATGGCAAAGACACAGAAGAGTTGGAAAAGCGCTATGCCATGTCGGAAAAAGACCTTGAAGGAACAGAGTTTGACCCCGTGGAATGTGCCAATACATTTACAGAAAAGGGAGGTGTTGATATAAACATAGGAGCAGCCGGAAATTTTCAGGACACGGATGTCCTTGAGGGTGTGTCAAAATAGGCACATCCTCTTATTTGTTTTTTTACAGGCACGGCGTGGAAAGATTCTTTCTATGCCGCTTTTTTGATGTAAAATCTGTCACAAGCACCCACGAAGCCGCATTTTGCGTTATATAGTCGGTATATTGGTATAAAAACAGCCTTTGAGAGACCGTTCTGTGCCTGTTTTCTCATCACGGCAGCCATTTTCTTGATG
>NZ_KL370875.1:0-76568 GCF_000702225.1 Bacteroides sp. Ga6A2
CAAGGTACGTCCAAGGTACGTCCAAGGTACGTCCAAGGTACGTCCAAGGTACGTCCAAGGTACGTCCAAGGTACGTCCAAGGTACGTCCAAGGTATATGCAAGGTATATGCAGGGTATATGCAAGGTATATGTTAGCTATATGTTAGCTATATGTTGGCTATATGTAAGCTATATGTTAGCTATATGTTGGCTATATGTTAGCTATATGTTAAGATCCTTCTTTCCAAATAAGCTGCCCGTCGTTTGTAAAATCCCGAACGAATCCCGAAGGCATTCCGAAATTTTAATTCACAATTCATAATTGACAATGCACGTAAATGAAGATTTAGTGGTGGAAATTTTTGCGTCCCTTTGGTAGCAAGCGCAGAGGTCGAGCGGCAAATTCGGCTGAACGGTTGGGATAGCAACCGAACTGAGGATGAGCGGTAAATTTGGCTTTACATAGAATTAACTTTTTGCATTTATTTTTCAAAATATTGTCATAAATAGACTTCAATCAAAAAATAGTTTGTATATTTACCGCCGTAAAACACCAATTTAAATTGTGAAAAACTTGCGTTATAACGGCAACATAGGCTATAAATCAAGATGGAAGTGGACATGATGGACCAAAGCCCCAACTTACAGCTGAAGAAATTAGTCTTATTCGAAGAATTAAAGGTTTTATTAACATATTTTAGTCTGGATTTTTTTCACAATTAGGTATGTTTTAAGGAAAAATACGATTGTTTAATTTATCATTTTACAATGAGATACAGTGTAATAGAAAGAATAAAAAAGTATATCGATGAGTATGAGGTTCTGCGTGACTATGAAACGTTTGAAATAATGCCAATATTTAATCGATATAAGGAATTGGATTGTTTGAAATATTTCATAAAAAAAGAATATTATACATCTTTTTTTGTGGACTTGGCGATTATGTATGTAAATCTGGGATTCCTATATGCAAAAAGTCAACTAAAAAAAATGACCTAAATAATTATCTTATAGGTTTCGAGGTGTTTTACATTGAGGAGAATGTTAAAGAACTGGGGTATTTAAGTGATGTTCACGTTTTTTATACAAGAAAGGCTAAGTCTATTCTGAACAATATAGGAGTCCCTGTTGATTATAAACAAACAAAGATTTATAACTATGTAAAGAACCAAACAGGGCTTTCGGATTTTACTTGTTATTTCCTTTATAGCGAAGAATATGGAGAGGCTATTGAAGAGTTTTTTTTCATTCCTAAAAAGTTAGACCTGCAATAAACTATTTGAAAAGTCACTTTTATTTGTGATGATACATTTGCTCGTTCTTCGAGCGCATTAACAGTCTTTTGTAATGCCCACAAGGCATAGCCTTGCAAAATAAACAACAGAGCGGAAAAACGAAGAATCAACTCTTTCGTTTTTCTGCTCTTGTTTTTCAAAATGCTGGCAAAACAAGACTTCAATCAAAAATAATTTTGTACATTTACCGCCTATCACGGCAGAACGGTGTAGATTTTTTCTCAGCCGAATTCTTGCGTCCCTTCGGTAGCAGCTAACAATGTTCGAGCGCGGAAATTCGGCAGGACATTAGGTTACGGTTATTGAGCGTAGACGCTTCCGGCGTCTTCAACAGATTTGTCAAAATAGGGAAATCCCGATTTGCAATTAGGAAAAATCTCTTTTTGTGAGAATATAATTATATTATCTTTGCAATGTGAATAGAAAGACAACATTAAAAAAACGAAATACAATGAAACGAAATGTATTATTTTTGCTTTTGGCAATGACAGTTTCTGCATCGTCTCTGGCACAGAATACTGACGACGACATGTACTTCATCCCTTCAAAGAAGACGGCTAAGCCTGCGGTGCAGCAGACTCCACAGTCTATCGAAGAGGCGGCTATGGGTAACGGAGTCGGGCAGTTCGACGAATACACTCGTAGAGGAACTTATATAGGCAGCGATCAGGCATTCAACGATACGCTGAGTTACGAGAACATGCCTCAGCCTAACTTTGAGACCGACAGCTGCTGGGTTAACGGATTCCACGGCACGGCAGACGACTACGAGTATGCACGCGAGATAATACGATACCGAAATCCGAGATACGCAATTCCTTACGGAACGCAGTTGTATTTTGATATCCTGACATTTGCCGACCCTTGGCTCTGGAATATCTACGACGACGGATTCTACTTGTATTGCTTCCCTACATTCACCAACCGCTGGTGGTGGGACTGGCGTTACAACCACTGGGGATTGTGGCGTAGCAACTACTACTACAGCTATTGGGGATGGCATCGCCACCGCTATTATGCAAACCCTTGGCGCGGTGGATATTACAGATTGCCTTGGCATCACGGAAGAGGTGTTGCACGCCACTACGTTCCTGTAAGACATGGCGGCAGAAGAATGGTTGTTCCGCATCACGGAGCTCCTTATGCTCCAACTCGTGGAGGCGTTGTTGGCGGCGGTCCGAGAAGAGGTTCGCAGGTTATGGGCTTCGGCCGGGGACGCACGGTTGAGCGCGGTGCTACACGCGAGAGCGTTAGCGGAATGTCTCGCTCAAGCAGCAATTCTTCTTACTCACGTTCGGGTTCAAACCGCATGAGCAACGACGGCTACAACCGTTCAAGCAGCTCTCGAAGCTATTCGGGTAGCAGCAGCCGTTCAAGCAGCAGCTATTCAAGTCCGAGCCGCTCAAGCAGCAGTTACTCAAGCCCAAGCCGTTCATCTGGCTCAAGCTCAGGACGCTCTGGCGGCGGATTCGGCGGCGGACGTTCGGGTGGCGGTCATGGTGGCGGTCGCAGATAATCTTCTCTCCATAAAACCTTAAACAGTAAATATCATTCAAGATGAAACGAAATTTAAGATACATGGCAATTATGGCAGCAATGGTTGCTGCCAATGCCAACGCACAGGATGCTTACAATCTGACATCACTTACAAGCTCAGACCTTAACGGTACAGCCCGATATGTGGGCATGGGCGGCGCTATGAACGCCCTTGGAGCCGACATCTCTACAATGCAGTCTAATCCGGCTGGTATAGGACTTTATCGCAAGGGCGACTGCGCCTTCAGCCTTAGCAATAATACGGGCGACGAAAGCCGCAAGTTCCTGAACAGGGGCGAGAACTTCGTATCGTTCGACCAGTTGGGCGTTGTGTTCAGTTTCGAGGTTGGCGACTCACCCGAGTATTTCAACATCGGATTCAACTATCACAAGGACAAGGCATACCATAATGTGTTCTTCGATGCCAGACCGCTCGGCACAGGCTTGTCGCAGACTTATCAGATGGAAGAACTTTTTAAAAGTCCGGGACAGGATTATTATACGGGACGGTCGGTAAGCGACATGGCAGAATTCGGCTATCAGACTGGACTTCTTGCCAAGGATGAGAAAGGCAATTACATAGGTATAGGTGCGTCGGAATACGGCTTTAAGAAGTACGAGAGAGGAAGCAGAAACCAGCTCGATTTCTCGCTGGCATTCAACTTCGACAATCAGTTCTACTTCGGAGCAGCGGTTGGCTGTTCGTTCCTGTCGCACGAGATAGCATCGCTTTATAGCGAGGAGAATGCAGATGGCGGATACGACCTCTCAAACTATCTGAAGACAACAGGTACGGCGGTAGATTTCAAGGTAGGCGCGATAATACGTCCGATAGAGGATAATCCGTTCCGCTTCGGAATCTCAATCTCAACTCCAACGGCATATTACATGAAGGTGGACAACGGCTTTGCCTCTATTGATGTTGACAAGAATATTGAAGGCTATCATCCGTATGAAATGGGAGCATTCATCAACGACTATCGTATTGAGACACCTTGGAAGTTTGGTCTGAGTGCGGCTACAACCGTCGGAACTCAGTTTGCCATCGATGCCTAATATGAGTATCAGGACTGGAGCTCGCTAAAGTACAAGTACGACGATGATGTTGAGGATGCCGTTGTTACTGGTCTGAACTCAGAGATGCTGAAGGGCGTATCTACATTCAAAATTGGTGCAGAGTACAAGGTTACGCCAAAACTAAGCCTTCGTGCAGGCTACAACTACGTTTCGCCTATGTTCTACGAGAATTCGTACCGCAACCTCGACCCTGATAACAGCCGATATGCAGCATCAGGCTCTGACGCAATCTATACGCTTACGTCTACCGACTTCAGCAATCTGTATGGCATTAACAGATACACTTGCGGTATCGGATTCAGATTTACAAAGGCATATCTCGACTTCGCATATCAGCTTTCAAGTCAGAAGGGCGAGTTCTACGCATTCGACGACTATCAGCCACAGGCAAGCCGCAAGCTGATGCCTACAAGCTTTACAAACAAGCGCAATCAGGTTCTGCTTACTTTGGGATACAAGTTCTGATAAAACAAAAATAAAAGGAGGGCACTTCGCAGTGGCCTCCTTTTTAATCTTCTAGGTAAAAAGATTGTTTTCAGGATAACGATTGCAAAGATATGTATCTTTTTTGTCTGTTGCAAAAAAAAAAGTATGTCATTCAACACGTTTTGTACGAAAAATGTGTAAAATAGGATAACTTAAATGTTAAAAAAACTAAATTCTGACTTTTTGCAATTTTTTTTCAGGAAAACTAAAAGAAAGTGATTTGTTTTTCTTACCTTTGCGAAATTGAAATTATCAAGTAAAAAAACTATTAATTGACATGTGTGGCATAGTTGGGTATATTGGAAAGCGAAAAGCTTATCCGATACTGATAAATGGATTAAAGAGATTAGAGTACCGCGGCTATGATAGTTCAGGCGTTGCACTTATTTCTAATACTAAAAAATTAAATGTTTACAAGGCTAAGGGCAAAGTGGCTGTGCTCGAGGCTGAGACTGCCGACAAGGACATTACTGGAACCATTGGTATTGCTCACACCAGATGGGCAACACACGGCGTTCCTTCGGTCGTTAATGCGCATCCTCACAAGTCTCAGTCGGGCAACATTGCTGTGGTTCACAATGGTATCATCGAGAACTACGCAGAGTTGAAGGCCGACCTTATTGAAAAAGGCTTTAAATTCGTGAGCGAGACCGATACCGAGGTCGTTGCTCAGTTGATTGAGTATCTGAAAGAGTCGAACAACTGTACTCTTGGCGAGGCTGTCCGCGTTGCAATGCGTATCGTAATCGGTGCCTATGCAATCTGCGTTATAGAGCAGAACGACCCCGACACGATTATCGTGGCTCGTCAGAGTAGTCCGTTGGTAATTGGTATAGGCGAGAACAATTCAGAGTTCTTCATAGCGTCAGACGCTTCGCCTATTGCCGAATATACAACGAACATGGTTTACCTTAACGACGGCGAGGTGGCAACGCTTCACCGCGACAAGGAAATCAAGATTGTTGACTTGGAGAACTATAACATCTCGCCTCAGATTAAGAAGGTAGAGTTGAATATGGGACAACTCGAGAAGGGCGGTTTCCCGCACTTCATGCTGAAGGAGATTTTCGACCAGCCTGCATGTCTTAGCGACTGTATGCGCGGTCGTCTTCTGCTCGACGAGATGCGCGTAAAACTCTCTGCCGTAGAGTTGCACGAGGAGAAATTGAAGAATGCCGACAAGATAATCATCGTAGCCTGCGGAACAAGTTGGCATGCGGCACTCATCGGCAAGCAGTTGTTCGAGGAGATGTGCAACGTGCCTGTGATGGTTGAGTACGCATCGGAGTTCCGTTACGGAAATCCGATAATAAACAGCCACGATGTTGTTATTGCCATCTCGCAGAGTGGCGAGACTGCCGATACGCTCGCAGCCATCCAGTTGGCTAAGAGCAAGGGCGCATTGGTATTCGGTATAGTAAATGCCGTAGGCTCGTCTATTGCCCGTACAACCGATGCCGGAACATATATTCACGTTGGACCGGAAATCGGTGTGGCATCAACAAAGGCGTTTACCGGTCAGGTAACGGTGCTCACACTCGTTGCCCTTGCCCTTGGTAAGGCAAAGAACACAATCTCTGAAGAAGATTACGTCGAGACATTGAAGGAACTTGCCCGTATCCCTGCCAAGATGCAGAAACTGCTTAAGCAGAGCGAGAAGATTGAGCAGTTCTCTAAGGTGTTTACATACGCAAAGAACTTCCTCTATCTGGGACGCGGATACAACTATCCTGTTGCCCTTGAGGGAGCTTTGAAGCTGAAGGAGATTTCGTACATCCACGCCGAGGGCTATCCGGCAGCCGAGATGAAGCACGGACCTATCGCCCTTGTAGATGCCGAGATGCCTGTTGTAGTAATAGCAACGCATCAATGCCTGTACGAGAAGATTATCAGCAATATTCAGGAGGTTAAGGCTCGTAACGGACGAATCATCGCCATAGTAACAGAAGGCGACGAAACTGTTAAGAAGATTGCAGATATCTGCATCGAGATTCCTGAGACGCTTAACAGACTGTCTCCGCTGCTTGCCGTAATTCCATTGCAGTTGCTGGCTTATTACGTTGCCGTTCAGAAGGGACTGAACGTAGACCAGCCTCGAAATCTGGCAAAATCGGTAACGGTAGAGTAAGAAAAAGTTTTGCTATCAATAAAAGCGAAGCCTTCGGATTCTTTTTTGATTCCGAAGGCTTTTTGCTTGTTTATCTTCCAATGCTCTGGAGATATTCAGTCTTTCTTATCTCGTATTGAGTTACGTTTTCTACAAATCTGTCCTTGCTTTGCTGAAACATCGTCTGTGCCTCGAGAAGGTCGCTCATGGTGCAAGTGCCGGCGTTGTAGTAGTCGGTGTGCAGACGAAGATTCTCTTTGCTCTGTCCGATGCTGTTCTGCGAGATTTCAATCTGCTTGTAAGCCTCGTTCAGCGCGTTCCACTTGTTCTTGATGTTGATGACGAGCAGTTCGCCGTTGTCCTTCAGACTGTTCTCGGCATTACGCACCTCGTTTTTCTGTCTCTTCATATTGTGCGAACCGCCAATCCAGTTGCTTATCGGAATGCTTACGGTTGCCAGACCGATGAGGCTGTTCTGGCTTTTGTCCATCAAATTGTTGTAGCTGTACATTCCGCCTACCGAAACGGTTGGCATATTCTTTCCGACGCTCATCTTGTATTGCAGTTTCTGCGCCTTTACGTTTTGCTGAAGAAGTTGGTACTCGCTTGTCTGCTGAACGGCATCGCGTGCCGAGGCATACAGGTTGGATGGCGATTGCGGCATCTGCTCGTCAATTGAGCAAACCACGTCGATGCTGTCGATGCCAAGTCCCATGCTTTGCGACAGCAGATTGCGGCAGATGGCGATGCCGTTCTCGACCGTGATGCGCGAGCTTTTCAGTTCGTTGCGCTTAAGGTTTACTTGCAGAAGGTCGTTTCGGTTTGCCACACCTGCATTTACGGCAGCATTTACGGCAGCATTTACGTTCTGCTCTATTGTCTTCAGTTGGTTGTCTACGATGGCCAGCGTGTTCAGTTTCTCTTTCAGCATAACAATGTTCCAGAATCTACTTTCCGACGCAGAAGTTACTATCTGTAAATATAAATAGCTGATAATCAGTATAAACGCCTTTGTTTTAGGGTACCTAAAGTGACTCCGAGGGACGGTGGGGGGACGCAAAATATACAAACATCTGCAACTGACGGAGCAGCGAGAGCAGAGTCAAGCGGGCTTGAACTCTGCCGAGTCGTGACGGAAGAAAACGAAGTTAAATATGACTGCCGTCAAAAAAAGAAAATGCAAACATCTGTAAAATCGATTTTCCAGTTCTTTGCACGTTTACACTTTTTAACACGGATTTTTGCAGATTCTTGCAATCGCTGTGAAGCGAGCAAGGAATGAATCTGATGTATCCTTCAGTGATGCTCATTGTCATTTCTAACTTTCTTTAGTAACGCATTTGAAGTTCTTTTATTGCTTCAGATAAGACGAATACGTTTTTGTCCCTGGGGGACAAATTTGAGTAGTGATTTGTCCCCTGTCAGTCTTCCGTCGTATTCGAGTTTGTCCCTTGTAAAGTAATGCTGGTTTCGTAGTCGGAAGATAAAAGGTTTAGTTTAGGTTATGGATATTTAATATGGGAATAAACTAAACCGTAACTTATCCAATTAAACCGAGCGACCTCTCTCTCTTGGACGGCAAATAAACTTATATCCTCAGAAACCTTCGTGCGCGTATGCGTGTATAATAATTAAGGACTGCCGTTTCTGCTTTCGTGAGTCGATGAAATTAGGTTGCAAAGGTAACTGTTGTTCCTTCATCTACCCAAGGTGATCCAATGGTATGACTCGAAATCTCCACACCATTCGGGTTGTATTTGGAGCCATAACCTTGTGCTGATGGTCACAACACCTTGTGAAGCAACATAATTTCTAATCACTCCAGAAAGTAGAGAAATCTACAGTAGGGAAATAAAAAACATCGAGATTATGGCAAATCAAGCAACATTATCAAAAGTTTTGATAATGTTTCGAAGTTTGTCATAGGGATAATACCATGTGAATTGTAGTTGCCGTATGGCCTGAATGACCAAGGCGAGAAGGCAGTTCCACAAAACCATGACGGGCATACATCTTCACTGCATCGGCAAACTCCGGGAAAGACTCAATGTAGAGATGTGTATAGCCTGCTTTCCGTGCTTCATTGATGACTAGTGAGAAAAGTTTTGAGCCATACCCCTTCCCACGAACTTTCGGGGAAAGATAGAATTTTACCAGTTCTACATATCCTTCAGGCAAGCCTTCTGTTGGATAGAAACCACAGCCCCCCATCACCTCACTATCTTCGTTGATGACCCAATATCCGGCATTCACACCCTGCAAGGATTCCCATATATGCCATGTGCGGGAATCATCATAGACGGTGTTCTCCAATGGTGCTCCATATTCCTCGAACACAGAACGTATCACACGGGCAAGCGGCTTCTGATCTTCCTGTTCTATCGGTCTGATGGTCGCTGTTTTATTCTCCAGACACAGTTCCATCAGAATGTCGCAACGTTCGTAGGCATTATTCTTTAGCGGTATCTCCTTGAATCCCAATTTGCGATAAAGAGCAATGGAGGCTTCCAAGCGGGTGTTGCCTTCGAGAAAGATTCGTTTTACATCATGACTGCGGGCATAGTCTAATAATGCCTCGCCCAGTTGGCGACCGATGCCTTTTCCCTGTGCATCTGGAGAGACCGCCATCTTTGCCAGCTCGTGACAGTCAGATTCAGGATGCGGTTTCAGCGCACAGCAACCCACAACCTGTCTGCTTTCGTCTATAGCCAGAAATATCTGCCCACCATGTCCGATGATGTTGTCATCGATATGTGCAAATGTGTCAAGATCAGACTGCTCCAGTCTGAACCAGGTCTCTATCCACTGCTTGTTCAGTTGGATAAAGTCCTGCTTGTATTGCGGCTCGTATGTGACAATTCGTATCATCAATTGCAAAAGTACACCTCTCTTAGCATTTGTGCAATACCGTAACAATGGTATTTACTTATTTTAGATGTTCTTATATAACTGTTGTTCCTTCATCTTTCCAAGGAAATCCATTAGCATGACTCAATATGTACAAATATGATTTGTGTATTAGTGCATAATATGAAGCATAAAAAAAGTAGGATAATATACCTGCTCAAATTATTCTGTTAATGTCTTCCGTGAATGCTAAGAAACTCTTGAGTCCTTGTAATGACGAATGCGGATAGTCGCGGTTGAAACGGACGAGAGTAGCATCTGGAAAATGAGTCGCCATCTGCTCGAATGGGAAGCGGATGATGACGGGCGTGTTGAAGCCCACACCGAACTCCAGAAGTAGGAGCCGCTTGTCGGATGCCGTGCGTACGAAGTCGCTGTATCGTTGGGCTTGACGGTGCCAGTGTTCATCCTCCACAAAAGTATCGTCACAGCGGAGATTCATGCTGACGGGCTGACCGTCGGGTGTGTGTGGAATCAGTTCCGTGGGTATGCGGCAGTTGTGGATGGCTGGCAAAGCACGTTCCACCCATTCCCGATTGTGATACAGTTCCTTGGGCGCACCCGATGCTGGCTGGAAATAGCAGTAGTCACCCTGAGTGGCAAAGATGCGATCGGTGTCAAATCCCGCCATCTCGAACTGACCGTCAACATTGGTGGTGATGACGAAGTAATCTTTCCCGCCAACCATCTTCAGCAGGTTCTTGTATAGCGGCAATGCCCCTGTGCGGTAACGGCCAAACCATATATGCATCGCCCAATATGCCCAGCGTTCCTCATCGGTCTGAAAAGGATAGAACCCTGCGCTATAAAGGTCGGTGAACCCGTAACGGACAATCCACTCACGGAATTCTGTGCGGAAATCCTCACCGGCATAGTCGATACCAGCGGCAGTGGTCAGCCCTGCTCCTGCACCAATCAGCACGTAGTCGGCTTCGGCAATCAATCGCCGAAGGTCTGCAAGCCGTTCAGAGAAGCTGCTGGTAGATGTTACGGTCTTTGTCGAGGAAAACATTGAATACAATCGTTTTAAGTGAATGTCGTGGATATGATTTGACGGTCTCGATAGCAATTTCTGCTGCTCGCTGGTTGGGGAAGTGAAATACGCCCGTGGAGATGCAGCAGAAGGCGATGCTCTCCAGTCCATTTTTCTCTGCCAGGTCAAGGCAGCTGCGATAGCACTGAGCCAACTGCTCTTCCTGTTCCTTGGTGGGAATGCCGTCGGGAATAATCGGGCCAACGGTGTGGATGACATAACGGGCTGGCAGGTTGTAGCCTTGCGTGATGAAGGCATCGCCAGTAGCCAGCAGCCGTCCCTGCATCTTGTCGGCACACTCCTTGCGCAGTTGGATGCCAGCGGCTGAGTGGATGCAGTTGTCTATGCAGTTGTGGAGGGGTGCCCAGCAGCCCAGTGCCTGAGCGTTGGCAGCATTGACGATGGCATCCACTTTCAGACGGGTGATGTCTCCCTGCCAGATGGTCAGTCCTTCGACATGGACTTCTACCACCTCTTTATCCTCTCGCTGCATCTGCAACTCGACATCCTGCTTCATCAGAAAGTCTTCTGCTATCGGGCGAGGTTCCCATACGTTCATCAGTGCCCGCATCATCCGCTGCCGCTCTTCGAGTGAAGAAGGAATCTGATGACTGACATGCTCGTCAGCCATCAGATACATGATGATGTTCTTCAGATTCTCCAGCCTGTCCATTGTCCTTACTTCTTATAGAGTGCCTGAGCCAGCGCATCGGCATCGCCGGGCAGTTCGGGATATGCAGCCTTCAGCGCCTCGGTGAATGCAGCGGCATCCTTGTTGGCTGCCATCAGCTCCTTCACCTTCTCCAGATAGGCAATCTTGAACTCCACCTGAGCCTTCTCAGCCAGACCGCCATGACCGCCGATGAAGTACTTAGCACCAGAAGCGAGAGCCTTCTTGGCCTCTGCCAACTCAGCGTCAACAGCAGCAGCGTTGCCAATCTGCAGCGGACTGATATGAGCCTCGGCAGGAGTCCAGTGGGTGTAGTACACCTGACCACCGATGATGATGGAGGCACCGGGGAAGTCGCTCGTTGCACCATGCTCGAAACGGAAGTCTATGCCGTTCCACTTCTGAGTCTGTCCGAAGGGCACCTCAGCGGCCTTCTGCGTAGGCAACTCTACCATCGTGTCGCCAAACTGCTCGGCAAACTGCTTCATCATACCGCCATAGACGGGACCTTCGATAAAGGCAGGCATACCCTCGGGCATCGTCAGGGGGAGCTTGTCAGAGCCACCCAGATGATAGTCGGTCACGTCAATCTCCACGGGCTTGCCCAGCTTCTCGATGTAGTCGGCAAACTCCTTGGCGTTCACCTTGAAAAGCGGATATTCCATCACGATGAGCGAGTTCTTGCCCTCGATGATGTAACTGGCATCGCCCATCACGTCGTTCGAGTTGTACACATGCAGCTTGTAGCCCTCCATGTCATAGGCGGTAAATGCACCCGTCAGAGAATCCTTTGCCTCGGCGGCATCGTTCTGAGCCGTCTGCTGTGTCTTGTTACCGCAGCTGACCATCATGGCCGCTGCCATCATTGCGAAAAATACCTTTTTCATTGTTCTTAGCTTATTTTGAATTTATACTAAGTTATTTGTTTTTGAATCGCTCACCTACAAATCCGTTACTGACTTCACCCGTCATCAGGTCGAAATGCTTGAATACAGGAGGTGTTGGTGACAGGTCATAGTAGTCCATCTCGGCAATCGGCAGACAGAAGTAAGCCAAACTTTCCCAACTGGTGTAGAGACGGGGCAACACGGGATTATTATCATAGATCCATTGTCTCACGTCATCCTCCACGTCGAAGTTCACCATGCCGCTGCAACGGACGGAAACATTGTCGGCGTATGCCAGCAGCTCCACATTTGGATTCTGCTGAAGTTCGCGCCATACAGCCTTTTCGGGAGAAGTGGCGAAGTAGAGCATATTGCCCTCACGCTTCATAATCTGGAAGATTCGCAATTTAGGCAGATTGCCCTCGCACGTGGCAAGGGCAATCTCTTTGTGTTCGTAAAGGAATCTGAGTGCTGTCTGTAACATACGCTTAATATGCAGCCGTGAAACGCTCCTTGTGGTGGTTCTCCTGCTCCAGTTCGTCAACCATAGCCACGGCATAGTCCTCCACGGAGATGAAACTCTCGCCCTTCTCGTCAAAAATCATATCATCCTTGCCAAGACGGTATTTGCCGGTGCGAGTGCCGGGCTGCAGGTTGCCGAGGTTTCCGGCGGGCGAGAAGAATATCCAGTCTATATCCTGCTCCTTCATGAGCGTATTCAGGTAGAACTCGCCAAGGCTCTTTACTCCTGGCAGCCACGCCTCAGGCAGTGTACCCGTGTCAACAAGGCGTACACCGGGCTTTACGAACAGCGTACCGGCACCACCGACAATCAGCAGTCGGCGTACACCGGATTGCTTTGCACCCTCGACAATCTTCGGATAGTTCTCCAATGTTTCCTCATACTGACGGGGATTTGCCCAGCCGGGATTGTAGGCACTGATGACAGCATCCTTGCCCTTTGCCACAGCAGCCAGTTCGGCAGGATTGGTGGCATCGGACACTACATACTCTATCAGTTAATTCTTCACCTTCACACTGTTCATGTTGCGTACGATGGCCGTAACCTTGTGACCTCTTGAAACCAGTTCGTTCAGAATAGCATTGCCAACGAAACCAGTTGCACCGATTAAAACTACATTCTTTGCCATAATTCTACTTGTTTTTATTGTTAATACTTTTGTTTTGACGGTGTAAAGGTACTAACTTTCGGTAACTGCTGCAAGAAGGCACCAAAAAGTGGCTTACTTACTTTTTTGTTAGAAATGTTGAAAAACAAGATATTACCAAAAGTTAAAGAATGTTAAAAAAATAACGTATTGCATATTTGCAAATTATCCTTTCGGAAACTTTCTTACTTTTGGAAAGTTTTGTACCTTTGCACTCGGATTTAAAAATAGTCAAACATATGCGTAAGATAAATCGAACGATAGATGAGAAGTACAAAGCGTGCCCCATACGCAACGTAATAGAAAAGTTCGGCGACAAGTGGTCTTTGTTGGTGCTATATCATCTCAACGAGCGTGGCACCATGCGTTTCAACGATCTGGGGCGTGACATGTCTGACTGTTCGCAGAAAATGTTGTCACAAACTCTGAAGCGTCTGGAGCAAATAGGTCTTGTAGCTCGTCAAGTCTATCCAGAGGTTCCTCCACGGGTGGAATACTCCATCACTGAATTGGGCAAAAGTCTCATGCCCCATGTCATAGGTTTGATGGAATGGGCTACTCAAAACTTTGAGAATATTGTTAGAAATGAGGGTGATCTATAAGGACGAGGTTTTTATCATTTAGAATTAAAGGAGTCCTTTTTCCGCTTCTGGAATTTGGACTCTCTTTCTTTTTATCGAGATACCTCTTATAGACCGAAAGTGATGTGCCCTCACATATAAATTCGGCAACAAATGGGATTCATTGCCGAATTTATATACCGTACCAAAACTAACACATCACCTCCTGAATGTATTTAGTTTTAGAACAAGTTATATGTTGCAAATAGCAATTTTGTCGCGTATATTATAAAGGTATTATATATACACCAAAATGCCTTACCCCGAATGTCTTCAGTGGATCATTCTGTAAGACTGTAAAGGCTCACTTGACCTTCTTCTTGCTTTTTCTCTTTTATCTCCTTTCTTTTGTCGAATCTCATGTTGCTGCCTAACAGGACAGCTTGTAGCCGAACATTCCTAACCGCTTTTTCCACTCTTCAGTCTTGGACTTCCACTGCATAGTCCCTTTCCTTGTCGATGGGCATTCTTCGTTCACCATGCTCCTTTCTGATAGCATAATGATACGCTGCCACCTTACGTGTCCTTCTCCGTCCGATGGCCATGACGTGCTTTGTCTGAGCGTTGGACTGTCGTGCATCCTCCTTTTCGTATCTGTCACTGAATTGTTGCCTTTAGCGAAGTTTTCTCGCCATGCCAAAGCACAAACAAGTTTGACTTTGGTCATTTAGCTTAACGAAAACATTCTTATTCCGACTTCTTCATTTATGACTTTTCCGGGCGAAGCGAGTCACATTTACTTTTCAATACAAAAGTTACTCAACTGATAGATTTATACTCGCCGGGAGTCATGCCGGTGAGGCGACGGAAGTATTTTGAGAAGAATGAGGGATTGGCAAAATGCATCTCATCGGCAATCTGCGCTGCCGGCTTGTCCGTGTGGCGCAGTTCTATTTTGATGCGTGTGATGAGGGCACGGTCTATCCAGTCTTTGGCGGTGGTGCCGCTGGTTTGTCGGATGACGGTGCTCAGGTATCGCTCAGTGAGGCACATGCGGTCGGCATAGTAGCCTATTTGGTGATGCTCGGCACAATGCTGGGTGACCAGTTGGAGGAAACGGTCGAAAATGGTCTGTTCGCGTGAACGACTGCTGGCCAGCTGGTCAGTCTGCCGATGGAATAGCTGGTCGTAGTGATGCATCTGGGCAGCTACGAGTGCTATGACGGTGGGACGATGATAGTCGTCGGAGGCATGAACTGTTTGCCAGATGGCGTCCATAATATGTGTGGCGGTAGCGATATCCTCTTCGTTGGCGGACAACTGGAAGTCGCGCACCTGCCCGTTGAAGGCCGACGGCATCTGTCCCTGTGCAAAGGGCATGGGGAAGTTAGAAAAAAGTCCCATTCCGAAGATGCGGAGGTCAGGCGACAGACGCTTGGGATGGATGATGGTGCCAGGACCGATATAGACGAGTGTGCCGCTCGTAAGGTGGCGGTCTTGCAGGTTGATGGTAATTTCAGCCTCGCCGTTCATGATGATGCCCAAACGGTGATCATTGATGGTAAAAGGTGGCTTTTGGCGCATCAGCAGACTGAACACCGTGCTGTCGCCGTGAACCATTGCCAGTTCGCTATTCATGAATATATGCTCGCTCATTTGCGAGAGGTGTGGTGTCAGGATGTCACGCATTCGTGTGACGTCCATCAGTTGCGGTTGTCTGTTCATAATCAGTCCTTTTTGCTGGTAAAGATAATCATTTTCCGCGAAATAATGCTCTGTTTATGTATAAATCGAACAAAAAGAACATTTCCCCATTCTTACAGATAACACCACGATGAAAAAAGCATCGTACTTTTGTATCCGGAATTCAATGACAAAACAGATATGAAGAAATTGTTTTTAGCTTTGACTATGTTGCCGATGCTGGTACAGGGGCAGACGCTGGAAGAGTGTCAGCAGGCAGCAGAGAAGAATTATCCGCTGATACAGCAGTATGGACTTGTCGAGAAGACCACACAGCTGACTGTTGCCAATATCCAGAAGGGTTGGCTGCCGCAGGTGTCGGCATCCGCACAAGCCACGTATCAGAGTGATGTGACGGCTTGGCCTGACGAGATGAAGACGATGATGGGCGGTATGGGCATCGATATGAAGGGACTGACGAAGGATCAGTACCGTGTGGGCATCGATGTGCAGCAGACCATCTATGACGGAGGCGTCATCGGCAGTCAGAAACGTATAGCTCATGAACAGGGCAAGGTGCAGGCAGCACAGAATGAAGTCAATATTTATAATGTTCGCAGGCGCGTGAACGAGATGTTTTTCGGGCTGTTGCTGATTGACGAACAGATCAAGTTGAACAATGACCTACAGACATTGTTGGCAGGCAACGAACGCAAACTGGAGTCGATGACCAGGCGGGGAACAGCAGCCGAGAGCGACCTGCAGAATGTGAAAGCGGAGCGACTCAATGCAGTCCAGAAAGCCACCGAACTGGCATCGCAGAAACAGATGTTACAGCGCATGCTGAGTACATTCTGCGGCATAGAGATAAATAACATACAAAAACCGCAAGTGAAGGCAGAAGACGGAGGGCTGACAGCAGAAAACCGTCGTCCGGAACTGAAGGCGCTGGATGCACAGATAGGCGTGCTGAATGCTCAGGAGAGAGCACTCAACGCAGCGCTGATGCCGAAGGTAGGCGTGTTTGCTCAGGGCTTCTACGGTTATCCGGGCCTGAATATGTTTGAGGATATGATGCGCCACAAATGGAGCTTGAACGGCATCGTCGGTGCACGGGTAACGTGGAACATCGGTGCCCTCTATACCCGCAAGAACGACAAGGCAAAACTGCAGTTGCAGCGTGATATGACAGAAAACAACCGGGAGGTATTCCTCTTCAATAACAACCTGGAACAGATTCAGCAGCACGAGAACATTGCACGCTATCAGAAGTTGATGGCTCAAGACGGAGAGATTATCACATTGCGACAGGCTGTGAGAAAAGCGGCAGAATCGAAGCTGGCACACGGCATCATCGACGCGAACGACCTGGTGCGCGAGATCAATCAGGAGCATGCTGCCTATGTGCAACAATCCATGCACGAGATAGAGATGCTGAAAGAGATATACGACAACAAATACACGACAAATAATTAAGCATATGAAAAAGATATATGTATTGGCAGGTGTGGCGCTGATGATGACAGCCTGCGGAAACAACGAGAAAGAATACGATGCAACGGGCACGTTCGAGGCTACCGAGACGACCGTGTTTGCCGAACAGAGTGGGGCATTGCTGTCGTTTGACGTGAACGAGGGCGACAAGATGGAGGCAGCCCGAGAGGTGGGACTTATTGACACCACGCAGACGTGGCTGAAGATTCAGCAGATGGACGCTACCAAAGCGGTGTATCAGAGTCAGAAACCCGATATGGAACTCCAGATAGCAGCCACTCGCCAGCAGTTGGCTAAGGCTCAGCAAGACGAGCAGCGCTACCGCGAACTGGTTGCCGACGGGGCTGCCCCCTCGAAGATGCTCGACGACGCTACGAGCCAGGTAAAAGTGTTGCAGAAGCAGTTGGATGCGCAGATATCATCGCTGAACACCAGCACGCAAGCCCTCGACAAGCAGACGGCAGCTGCTGAGGTTCAGAAAGCACAGTTGCAGGATATGCTCCGCAAGTGTCACATCATGACTCCCACCAAGGGAACCATTCTCGAGAAATATGTGGAACGTGGTGAGTTCGTGAGTGTTGGAAAACCATTATTTAAGATAGCCGATACCGAGTCAATGAAACTGCGTGCCTATGTTACTTCTGCTCAGTTGCAGAATCTCAAGATTGGACAGAAGGTAAAGGTATTTGCTAACTATGGTGACGGGCAGCGCAAGGAGTATGCAGGTACGATCAGCTGGATATCGTCTCGTTCGGAGTTTACACCCAAGACTATTCTCACAGACGATGAGCGTGCCGATTTGGTGTATGCCGTCAAGGTAGCTATCAAAAATGATGGATTTGTGAAGATTGGTATGTATGGGGAAGTGAAATTAAGTGAAAAGTGAATAATTTGCTACTGCTATGGATGCTATTATTGTTAATAACGTGTCGAAGTCGTACGGACGGGTGCAGGCACTTTGCGATGTATCGTTTGCTGTCGGCAAGGGTGAGGTCTTTGGACTGATTGGCCCTGATGGTGCCGGAAAGACATCGATGTTTCGCATCCTCTGTTCGCTGTTGCTGCCCGATGTAGGCACGGCGACTGTAGATGGCTACGATGAGGTGAAGCAGATGCGTGAGGTGCGCTCCCGAGTGGGCTATATGCCGGGCAAGTTCTCGCTATACCAAGATCTCACTATCGAGGAGAACCTGAACTTCTTTGCCACCCTTTTCGGCACCACCGTTGAGGAGGGCTACGACTCGATAAAGGCCATCTACTCGCAGATAGAACGCTTCAAAGACCGCAAGGCGGGCGCCCTCTCGGGTGGTATGAAGCAGAAACTGGCCCTATCGTGTGCATTGGTACACCAACCCAGTGTGCTCTTCCTTGACGAGCCCACCACGGGTGTTGACCCCGTGAGCCGTAAGGAGCTGTGGGAGATGTTGCTTATGTTGAAGGAACAAGGAATAACGATCTTGGCTTCAACGCCTTATCTTGATGAAGTTCGTTGCTGTGAACGCGTCGCTTTTCTGGATCAGGGGCAGGTGCGCGGCATTGGCACTCCCGATGATATTCTCTCTCAGTTTGCCAGTATCTTCAATCCGCCAGGCATAGATAAGAGTGAAGAGTTAAAAGATAAGAGTGAAGAGTCGGAGAATGTCATTGAGGTGGAGCATCTGGTAAAAGCCTTTGGCTCATTCCATGCCGTTGACGACATCTCGTTCAGCGTTAAGCGAGGCGAGATATTCGGATTCTTGGGAGCCAACGGTGCAGGTAAGACGACGGCGATGCATATGCTGACAGGTCTGAATCAGCCCACCAGTGGAACGGGTAGGGTGGTAGGTTTCGACATCCGCACGGAGTATGAGCAGATTAAGCGCCACATAGGCTATATGTCACAAAGGTTCTCGCTTTATGAAGACCTTACCGTTGCCGAGAATATCCGTCTCTTTGCCGGCATCTATGGCATGAAGGACGATGAGATTCGTCGCAAGACCGATGAACTCATGGAACGCCTGCAGTTCACGGAGCACAAGAACGACCTCGTTGGCTCGCTGCCATTGGGTTGGAAACAGAAGCTGGCCTTCTCCGTCTCTATCTTCCACGAGCCGGGCGTGGTGTTCCTCGATGAACCCACGGGTGGTGTCGATCCCGCCACACGCCGCCAGTTCTGGGAACTCATCTACGACGCTGCCCGTCGCGGCATCACCGTATTCGTGACTACCCACTATATGGACGAGGCAGAATATTGCGACCGCATCTCTATCATGGTGGACGGCAAAATCAGCGCCCTCGGCACACCCGATGAACTGAAACAGCGTTTCCACCAACCCGACATGGACCATGTGTTTACCTATCTGGCCCGTCAGGCCACCCGTAGTGACAGTTGAGCGTTTAGAGTTTAGTGTTTAGAGAAATGAAACAGTTTATAGCATTTGTAATCAAGGAAGCCAAACATATTCTGCGCGACAAGCGTACGATGCTCATCCTCTTCGGCATGCCCGTGGTGATGATGCTGCTCTTCGGCTTCGCCATCACCACCGATGTGAAGAATGTGCGCACGGTGTTGGTCACCTCTGAGATGTCGCCCCGTACGCAGCAGGCCGTAGAACGACTGGCACAATCGGAATACTTCATTATCACGCAGACGGTGAACACTCCACAGGAGGCCGAACGGCTCATCCGCAGTCAGAAGGCCGATATGGCACTGGTGTTTGCACAGGGTCGTGGCGTTCAGATGATGGTTGACGGCAGCGACCCCAATATGGCAACGCAGTGGACGAACTATGCGCAGGGCGTGCTGGCAAACATGCAGGGTAGTATGGTAAACTCCAAGATGCTTTATAATCCCCAGATGCGTTCTGCCTACAACTTCGTGCCAGCCATCATGGGTATGCTGCTGATGCTCATCTGTGCCATGATGACCTCGATATCGATTGTCCGCGAGAAAGAGAAAGGTACGATGGAGATACTGTTAGTATCACCCGTTAAGCCCCTGATGGTAATCATTGCCAAGGCGGTGCCCTATCTGGTGCTGGCCTTTGCCATCCTCATCACCATCCTCCTGATGGCGCGTTTCGTGCTGGGAGTGCCCCTTGCTGGTTCGCTGTTCTGGATTCTGGCTGTGAGCACCCTCTATATTCTGCTGGCGCTCTCGCTGGGACTGCTCATCTCCAACGTGGCACAGACGCAACTTGTGGCCCTGCTGCTATCAGCTATGGTGTTACTCATGCCTGTGGTCATGTTGTCGGGCATGCTGTTTCCTGTTGAATCGATGCCTACGATTCTGCAATGGATATCTGCTGTGGTTCCACCACGTTATTATATCGAGGCTATGCGCAAGCTGATGATTATGGGCGTGGGCTTTGGCGAAGTGGCTCGCGAGGTGGCAGTGCTGGCAGGTATGACGGTGGTGTTGCTGGCTATCGCCCTGAAGAAGTTTAACGTAAGATTGAAGTGATAATAACTCTTAATTCTTAATTATGATTAAGTATCTCATACAGAAAGAGTTCCTGCAGATACGCCGCAATGCGTTTCTTCCCAAGCTCATCATCATGTTCCCCATCGTCATCATGTGCGTCATGCCGTGGGTGATGCAGATGGAAGTGAAGAACATCGTGGTAGATGTGGTTGACATAGACCACACCGTGGAGTCGCAGCGGTTGGTACAGCAGATTGCTGCCTCTAATTATTTCATCTTCAGTGGACAGAAGGTCACCTACACAGAAGCGATGAAGGACATTGAGAAGGGTAGGACCGATGTCATCCTCGAGATTCGCGGTGGCAAGTATCTCATTGCAGTCAATGCCGTCAACGGCACCAAGGGGGCAATGGGCAGCGCCTATCTCTCGCAGATAGTCAGTGCTCCTGTCTCAACGCTCTCAGCCGCTTCCGTACTTACCCTCTACAATAAACAACAGAACTACAAACTCTTCATGATTCCGGCCCTCTTTGCCATTGTGATGATGCTGATGACAGGCTTCCTGCCCACACTCAATATCGTTGGTGAGAAGGAGGCTGGTACCATCGAACAGATCAACGTTACGCCCGTTTCCAAGTGGTCGTTCATCCTCGCCAAACTTATCCCTTACTGGCTCATTGCGCTGTTTGTCATCACCGTGTGCTTGTTGTTGGCGTGGTTCGTTTATGGCATCACACCTGCTGGTCCCGTGTGGCTCATCTACGTGCTTGCTATGCTGCTGGCGCTATTCTTCTCTTCTTTCGGACTCATCGTGTCCAACTACTCCGACACCATGCAGCAGGCCATGTTCGTGATGTGGTTCTTTGTGGTGAGCATCATGTTGCTTTCGGGACTTTTCACCCCTACGCGATCCATGCCCCAGTGGGCGTATCTTACCACCTATATCAACCCCATGCACTACTTCATTGATGCCATCCGCACCGTCTTCATCCGTGGTGGTGGGCTGCACGAAACTGCCCATCAGGTCTTAGCCCTTGCTGGCATCGGTACACTGATGGCTTGTTGGGCCGTACAGAGCTATAAAAAGAATTCATAAGGTTGATGCTGCAGATCTTTGTGACAATAGTTTATTCAATATGTTGATGTTTTGACATGTGTGAATCTCCACAGATCGTTAGTGTGTTCTATATTTGAGAATTATAAATTCGGCAGTAAACTAAAATTACCGCCGAATTTATTTTTTTAGAATTGTTATTATTCCATCTTCACGATAGCCTCAATCATTTTCTTCGAAGGCATCTTGGCATAGTTCTGTTTATGCCCTGGCGTCTGAATCCAGAGAGTTGTGCCGCTTCTCCTACGGAAAGCATCTCATGAGAGATTCTTGCTTTCCATTCTGCGTCCAAACTATCGTAAGGATCGTAGAAGTGTTTCTTGTTGTTGTATATCATATTATCAAAACCTGCTTTTGTGCAGGCATGATAATATAATGAAATCAGTGCAATGCAAACATCTACAAAAATCTGCAAATATCAGGTGACAACTACCCTCAAAATGAGTATCGGATATTTGCAGATTTTTACCCCCATTTTTCGCACTTTCTACCGTAGAATGTGCTAATTTTTATTTGTAGCTATTTTTACAAATAGCTGATAATTAGATAGTTATTATATTTTGTTAAAATACTCTAACAAAGTATTGTAACAATAAAAACGAAGCCTTCGGATTCTTTTTTTGATTCCGAAGGCTTCTTGTTTGTTTATCTTCCAATGCTCTGGAGATATTCAGTCTTTCTTATCTCGTATTGAGTTACGTTTTCTACAAATCTGTCCTTGCTTTGCTGAAACATTGTCTGTGCCTCGAGAAGGTCGCTCATGGTGCAAGTGCCGGCGTTGTAGTAGTCGGTGTGCAGACGAAGATTCTCTTTGCTCTGGCCGATGCTGTTCTGCGAGATTTCAATCTGCTTATAAGCCTCGTTCAGCGCGTTCCACTTGTTCTTGATGTTGATGACGAGCAGTTCGCCGTTGTCCTTCAGACTGTTCTCGGCGTTCTGGACTTCGATTTTCTGCCTCTTCATATTGTGCGAGCCGCCAATCCAGTTGCTTATCGGGATGCTTATGGTTGCCAGACCGATGAGGCTGTTCTGACTTTTGTCCATCAGATTGTTGTAACTGTACATTCCGCCAACCGAAACGGTTGGCATATTCTTTCCGACGCTCATCTTGTATTGTAGTTTCTGCGCCTTTACGTTTTGCTGAAGAAGTTGGTACTCGCTTGTCTGCTGAACGGCATCGTGTGCCGAGGTGTACAAGTAAGACGGCGGTTGCGGCATCTGCTCGGCAATAGAGCAAGCCACGTCGATGCTGTCGATGCCAAGTCCCATGCTTTGCGACAGCATATTGCGGCAGATAGCGATGCCGTTCTCGACCGTGATGCGCGAACTTTTCAGTTCGTTGCGCTTCAGGTTTACTTGCAGAAGGTCGTTTCGGTTTGCCACACCTGCATTTACGGCGGTGTTTACGTTCTGCTCTATTGTCTTCAGTTGGTTGTCTACGATGGCCAGCGTGTTCAGTTTCTCTTTCAGCATAACAATGTTCCAGAAATATTGAGTGATGTTGAGTTTTACCTCGTTTGCCGATATGTTATGCTTTAGCGTGCTGACCTCTATTCCCACCTTGGCAAGTTTGTTGCCCGTCGCAATCTGTCCGCCGGTGTAGAGCGGCAGCATAGCCGAGACGCTGCCAAGAACGCCGTCGTCTACCATCTCCATTGTCTGTGGAATGCCGAGAGGAGAGAGGTTCATCTGTACCAGTCCTTTGTCAGCTACGAATCCGGCAGCCGTTGCGCTTACCTGCGGAATGTAGTTGGCAAACGCCTCCTTTTTCTGCTCCTTGGCACTCGAAATCTCGTTTTCAGAAGTCTTTAATTTAGTGTTGTTCTGCAAGGCGATATTTATGCACTCTTCGAGCGAATATTGCTTCTGGGCCACGGCTGGCGCACATAGCAGAACTGTTGTGATAAACAAAACTAATTTGCGCATATCTTTTTGTCTTTCTTTTCGTTAAGTTTCCAATAAACAACCGGCAATACGGTTACGACCATTATCAAGGCTCCTATTCCGCCGGCAAAGATTGTTACTCCCACAGGCATCCAGAAGTTTGTTGCCTCTATAATCATCGGCACAACTCCAACGGCGGTGGTGGCTGTTGTCAGGAATATCGGAACCATGCGTCGCCGTCCGGCATCATAGGCAGCGTCTTTTATCGTCCAGCCCTGTTTTACACGGTCGTTGGCATGTTCGAAAATCAGAATCTCGTTTCGCATAATCATTCCCATAAGGGTGATAAAGCCGAAGACCGAAGTCAGGCCGACGGCACGATTCATCAGAGCCAGACCGATGATTGCGCCCGGGATGCTGAGACTTATGGCGGCGATGCAGACAAACGTCACTTTGTACTGGCGGAAGTTGAACAGGATGAAGAAGAAGATAATAACCACCGATATTGCTATTCCCTGAGTGATTGGAGTCGTTGTCTCGTTGTTGTTCTCCGGTTCGCCGCCAATCTCAAGCCTTACGCCATCGGGAATGTGAATCTTTGTCTTTGCTATGTTCTCGAACTCCTTGTGCAGAGGGGCAGAGAGAACGTTCTTCTTCAGCTCTGCCGTAACCGTGATGCATCGTTCTCCCTCGCGATGGATTATGTTCGTTGCTCCCCAAGAGTAGTGCGCATCGCCTATCTGACGGAGCGGAACGCTTGTCGCAGCCGAGGAGAGATACAGATTGTTGATGTCGCTGCAATCGAACTGCTGACTGTTTATGTCCTTTATCTTTACAGGAACGTTATAGTCGCCTTCCCACACGCTCGTAACCGTCGTGCTGCCAGTTGCCAGAGCAAGCTGAAGCTCGGACAGCGTGCGGTTTATGCCAAGTTGAGACGAAGCGACTGGGTCGAGTTCAACCTCTATGAACGGACGCTGCTCCTGCCAGTCGGTATGAACATACATGATGTCGGGATTCTTGCGCATCTCTGCCACCATCTCTTGGGCAGCCGTGCGAAGACTGTCGATGTTCTCGCCGTAGAAACGATATTCGAAAATAGGAACATTCAGAAAATCAAGCTGCTTGAACTTTACGAAGGCGTTAGGGTAGTGCTCGCTCAGCATCGGCTCGTACTTGTCGAGCAACGCTTCGGGGGCTTCTACCGACTTTGTGTTCACGATGAACTGGGCGTAGTTCGTTCCTGCAATCTTAGGAGCGTAGGCAGCGTGGAATCGTGGCGATGAGCAGCCGATGAAGCGCGTTATGCCCACCACGTCGTCTTCCTGCTTCAACAGATTGTAGACAGAATCGGCAATCTCTGTTGTCTCGTTCAGCCCCTTGGTGTCGGGAAGGGTTATCTCGACGGCAAACATATCTCTGTCGGCAACAGGCATCATCCTTATCTTCATGTTCGGCACAATCAGCACACACGACATGACGGTAATGGCAACAGCTCCGCAGATGGTTGTCCAAGGGTTGCGGAATGTCCAGCCCAGAACCTTCTCGTAATATTCCTGAACATAGTCGGTGAGTTCCTTCTTTGCCTTCTTCTGCTTCTTCTTTTTTCTCTTTATGAACATGAATTCCAAAACCGGAATGGTGGCAACGGCAAGAATCAGCGAAACCATCAGGTTGATGAGGATTGTCCACGGAAGCCACTCAACGAAATCGGCTGTTGTTCCGACCATTGTGAAGAGCAGAGGGAAGAAGATGATGGCGATGCACAGAGTGGCAAGCATCATTGGCATAAAGTAGTGCTGTGCCGATATTGCTGCCGCATACCATCGGCTGTAGCCTTTGTTAAGATATTCAAGATAGCCGTCGAGAACTACGATGGCATTATCTACCACCATTCCGAGCACGATAATCAGTCCGGCAAGGGTTACGGTGTTGAGCGGAATGCCGCACATATACATTATTCCAACCGAGATGAACGTGCTGAGAGGCACGGTGATGCCGGCAACGATGGCTGTGCGCCACGGAAACAGTAGGAGCATCACGACGATGATGATAATCATCGACTCGATAAGGTTCACCATGAAGTCGCTTACGCTGTTTCCTACCACCTTGCATTGATCGGCTATGCGGATGATAGACACATCCTTAGGCAGTTCGTTGGCTGTGAAATCGTCGAGCACCTTCTGCACGTCCTTTCCGTATTCGACGATGTTGTTGCCCTCAATCATTTCGAGCGACAGCAGAATGCATTGGTTGCCATTGTAGTCTATGCGGCTGCTGTTTGCGTCGTATTCGCGCTTTACGGTGGCTATGTCCTTCACGCGCACAACCTTGCCGTCCGTTCCGCTGAAGATAATCTGGTTCTCAATCTCCTTTTCGCTTGCAAGACTTGGCTTGACGTGTATCGGCATGTTCTTTTCGAGTCCGCTGATGCCGCCGCTCATTGTTGTCAGCCCTGCCGACTGCATAGCCTGCACTACAGCCATCTTTCCTATTCCGTACGAAGCCAGACGCTCTTGGTCTATGTAGACGGTTATCTGCTCCTGATTGTTGCCATACAGAACCGCGTTGCTTACCGAAGGCACTTGTCGCAGACGGTCGGCAAGGTCGTCGCTGTACTTCTTCAGCTCCTTATAGCTGCGGCTGTCGCTCTCTATGGCTATGAGCAATGCCGATGAAGAGCCGAAATCATCGTTTACGCTCAGGGCGAGTACGCCGCTTGGCAGGCTCTGACTCTTGAAAGAGTTAAGACCGTGCTTAATCTTGCTCCAAACCTCGTCCTTGTTGTTTACGTTGTCCTGAAGCTCGACCATAGCGATGCACATTCCGTTGGTGCTCGTGGTGGTTGTCTTGTGCCTCTTTACCTCGTCGTAGGTGAAGAGGTAGCGTTCGAGCGGCTTGGCTACCTGCTCCTCAACTTCCTCGGCTGTTGCGCCTGGATAGACGGCAACCACAACTCCCTGCCTTATCACAAAATCGGGAAACTCCGACTTTGCCATCTTGTCGAAGCCAAAGATTCCGAAGACGAACAGCAGGATTATTATCAGTCCCGTGATGCGGAAGTTGTGCATCAGGTACGAAACCCAGTTTATCTTATTTTTCTTTTTCATAATCTGTTACATTTTTATTTCTGAGCCATCGCTTATTTTCTGATAGCCTTCGGTTATGATGATGTCGTTGTTGGTCAGACCCTCCTCAATAACTATTCGGTTGCCGATGCTTTCGCCAGTCTTTACCGGTGTTTTTGCAGCCTTGTTGCCGTTGGCTTTCCATACGAACTTCTGTCCGTCGGAGCCTTTCTGCACGGCTGTAACCGGAACGGTTATCGCCATCTTTTCGTTGCCCCTGCCGTTGCCGAAGCGCACGTTGCATACCATTCCCGGCAGAAGCCTCTGTCCGTTGTTCTGAACCGAAATCTTGGCGTTGTATGTTCGGGTTATGGCATCAGCCTGAACGCCTTTCTCAATCTTTCCGCCCTTGAAAGATGCTCCGCCGAGAGCCTCCACCTTGATTGTCGAAGGCGTTGAGGCTTTGATTGAGCCTATCTCTTTCTCGGGAATAGAAACCAGAACCTTTACGTTGTTTACGTCGAGGATAGACAGGACTGCCTGTGCCGGAAGTGCCGTCTCGCCTGCGTCAACGTATCTTTTGCCAACAATGCCGCTCGTAGGAGCGTACAGATTGCAGTCGTCGAGCATCTTCTTAGCCATGTCGTAGCTTGCCTGAGCCTGCTGAAGCTTGCTCTGCGCCTCGACCCATTGTATCTCGGGAAGCGAGCCGTTGTCGTGTAGTTGCTTGTATCGCGAGATGGCGTCTTTTGCCTGCCTTAGAGTGGCATCGGCAGCCTCTACCGAGTTTCGCGCCTGTGTTGGGTCGAGCGTTGCTATCAGCTGTCCTTTTCTTACCGTCTGCCCCTCGTCGAATAATACTTTCTGAACAATCCCCATAGAGGTGAAGCTTACCGTTGTGGTGTTCGAAGCCTCTACCGTTCCTACATACGGCATAACGTCGTAGTCTGCCGTGGCGTACACTTGCTCGGTTTTTACGCTCACGGCGTTGTTTTCCGTCTTAATCTCTTTTTCTGCGCATGATGTCAGAGTAGCGATTCCGACAAAAAATGCTAAATAACTTTTTTTAATCATATAATGTTTTATTATTCGTTTTCTGCCGCAAAGAAATAATGAAAAAAAGAATTATGGGACAGAAAAACATCTCCGAAGTTGTTCTATTTTTCTTTCTGTGTGAGTGAATGAGAAAAATAAGACATCAATAAGGGCTTTTGAGACAACAGACATAGACGAAAAAATGCTTACTTTGCAGCAGAATCAGAAAAAACGAAAGTCATGGAAGATTTTTTATTGAATTGTGATGTCTGTACCGACAGACGCATAACGGTGATAACCAGTCTCGACGAGATAAGGAGAGAGATGCTCGACCGCGAAATTGTTATGAACGATTATGTGGCTGTCCTCTTGCTTAGGGGAAGTGCCGAGGTGTCAATAAACGACAAGATATATAGGATTGAGCAGAATCAGATGCTTTTCGGTCAGCCGAGCATCGTGTTGCGCAAGCTCATGATAAGTGTCGATGCCGAGGTGAAGTCGATAGCAATTTCGGGTGAATATGCCGAAGAGATATTCGCGTTGGACAGGGAGGCGATAAACATGCAGATTTTCCTGAAGCAGAATCCTGTCTTTTCTATTGATGAGGACAGCGTCCGCGTATTCTGCCAGTACTGCGACTTGTTGAAAAGCCGCCTTGCCCAAAAAGATTTGCCCTATCAGAAGGAGATTACGGAAGCTCTGCTTACGGCTTTCAAATACGAGTTTGGAGGCGCGATAGTAAACCGCATGGATTTCCCAAGGACAGAATTTTCCTCGGCCGACAGCATCTACAAGCAGTTCCTTGTTCTACTCGAGAGTTCGTCGGCAAAGTATCATCAGGTATCATATTATGCCGAGAAACTGAACATTACCCCTAAGTATTTCTCAACCGTGTGCCGTAAGGTTACCGGAAAGACGGCACTTCAGGTCATAGACATGGCGGTGCTGAGAGATGTCGAGAGTCAGCTTAGACGCGACGATATGAACATCAAGCAGATAGCAGCCACCCTCGGATTCCCTAACCAGAGTTTCTTTGGCAGATATGTGAAGAAGAAACTGGGCGTGTCGCCGCAGAAATACAGGGAGAATTTGGCTAATAATGTTTAGTCTGTACGCTTTTTGTGACATTTGTGCCATAAAATACGACGTTTGGTTAGGCTGATTGTTGATATTTGTTAGTATTTTTGTGGCGCAATCTTTCTATCTTATTATTCTTAAAATGAATGCGACAAACAAAGTAGGATTGGTGCTCGAGGGTGGCGGACTGAGATGTCTGTTTACATCAGGAGTAATTGATGTGCTCATGGAGCACGGTATAGACTTTCCGGCAACCGCTGGCGTGTCGGGCGGCGTGCTGTTTGGCTGTAACTACAAGTCGAGGCAGCCGGGCAGGGCTTTGCGCTACAACATCAGATTCAAGGACGAGCCGAGATATATGAGCTGGAAATCGCTCCGCCAGACAGGTAACTATGTGAACGACGAGTTCTCGTACCACAAACTGCCATACGAGCTCGACCCGATGGACTTCAAGACCTATCGCGAGAACAGTATGGAATTCTACGTCGTATGCACGGATATCGAAGAAGGAAAACCCGTATATCGTCGCATAGACGATGCCGATGGCGAAGGTCTCGAATGGTTCAAGGCATCATCGTCGATGCCCGTCTTTGCCAAGCCTGTTGAGATTGACGGGCACTACTATCTCGACGGCGGAATAACCGACAGTATTCCGCTCAAGTTCCTCGAAGGCCGCGGATACGGCAAGAACGTCGTCGTACTTACCCAGCCTAAGGATTACAAAAAGAAGAAAGCACAGCTGTACCTGCTTCTGCGTCTATGGCACAGAAAGTTCCCTAAGGTGGCGCAGCTTATGAGAGTTCGCCATAAGATGTACAACGCGCAGCTCGACTACATTGCCGAGCAGGAGCGCAGCGGAAAGGCCTTCATCGTCTGTCCTGACGAGACACTCGGCATAGGGCGCATAGAGCAGGACGAGACAAAGATGCGCAACGTGTACGAGGCTGGGCGCAGAAAAGCCGAGGAAATGCTTCCGCAGCTGCTTGAGTTTCTTGAAGGTAAATAACTAATTAAGTAACATCAGTAATAATTATGAAGGCACTCCCCATTGCATTTTTATTGCAGGGAGTGCCTTTTTTGTTTCTCTCAACCATAATTATTGTTATTTTTGCATCTGAATTGAAAAAACAGACCGAATGATGACAGAAAACAGCATATTGCCGAAAGACTGCGACCCGATGGGGCAGGCTATTCTCGACTATCAGACAACAGGAAAAGCCTCTACGCTGAAGGTCCTCTCAACCATGTTCGACGATGACGAGATGTCCGTTCCGTACCTCTTCCGCATGGAAGAGAGTTTCCCTAAACTCGAACGGGTTGCCCTCGGGATGGCTTCGGGACGAGTGCTCGATGTGGGCGCAGGAGCCGGATGCCATGCCATCGCGCTCCAGAATAAGGGACTCGATGTTACGGCCATCGACGTGTCGCTGCTCAGCTGCGAGGCTATGCGCCTGCGAGGATTGAAGAACGTGCAATGCGTAAACTTCTTCTCGCCAATGTTCGACGAGCGTTTCGATACCGTCTTGATGCTGATGAACGGCACAGGCATAGCCGGAGAACTCGAGAACCTGCCTAATCTTCTGCGCAGGGCTGCTTCGCTTCTTGCCGACGGCGGAAAGATTCTCATCGACTCGAGCGACCTTAAATACCTGTTCGAGAACGAAGACGGCTCGTTCGATATCGACCTTAACGACAAGTATTACGGCGAGGTTGACTATCAGATGCAGTATCGCAAGGTGAAAGGCAAGCCGTTCAACTGGCTCTACGTCGACTTCCCGATGCTGAAGGCCGTTGCCGAGGATTGCGGACTGAAATGCAAGATGGTTGAACAGGGAAACCACTACGACTATCTGGCGCAGATAACAAAATGAAAAAAACTAAAATACAGATACTAATGAACAAGAAACTTATTGCTGTGGCATGTGTTGCTCAGCTTGCGTGCGCTAACATTGCGGCGCAGAATGCCGAACCGGTAAACGACATGACCACTCCGCTGCACCTTCTAAAACCTAACTATCGCGTAACCTACGGCGAATTGGAAGCCAAGGACGTGAAGGCTACGCTCGACCGTATTTTTGCCTATATCGATGCGCAGACGCCTGCCCGCCTCGTAAAGGACGGTAAGGAGATGGGTAAGCTGAAGAAGCTGCCCGAGGGTGCGGCTCTCGACCGCGGTGCGTTCCGCATTGGCAGTTACGAGTGGGGAATAACCTATCAGGCTCTGATTGATGCCAGCGCAATCACAGGCGATGCCAAGTACAAGAACTACGTTACGCGCCGCTTCGACTTCCTGAAGAATATGTATCCGCTGTTCAAGCCTCTCTCTGGAAAGGTCAAGGACGCCCAGATGGAACAGATTATCAATCCGCGTGCCCTCGACGACTGCGGAACGATGTGTACGGCAATGATGAAGGCTGGCAAGAAGCTCGGCACGAAAGGGCTTGACTCGCTTGTTGAGAACTATTTCCGCTTTATAGAGAAGAAGCAGTATCGCCTTTCCGACGGAACATTTGCACGCCACAGACCGCAGCGCAACACCATCTGGCTCGACGATATGTATATGGGCATCCCAGCCGTGGCTTATCGCGGCGTTTACACAGGCGATGCCAAGTATTTTGACGAGGCTGCCACGATGTATCGCCATTTTGTTGAGCGCATGTGGCTTCCCGAGAAGGGTATCTACCGCCACGGATATGTAGAGGGACTGAATCAGCAGCCTACATATCACTGGGCAAGAGCCAACGGATGGGCTTTACTCACTACCGTAGAGTTGCTCGATATGCTCCCTAAGAATCATAAGGACCGCGACTTCGTGCTTAATCAGCTTCGCCTGCATGTGAAAGGTTTGGCTGCCTTGCAGAGTATGGACGGCTTCTGGCATCAGTTGCTCGACCGCAACGACTCGTACCTCGAAACGAGCGCGACAGCCATCTATACATATTGCATAGCCCACGCCGTAAACGAGGGCTGGATTGACGGCATAACCTACGGTCCAGTGGCTCAGCTTGGCTGGCATGCCGTAAACAGCAAGGTCACTCCAGAGGGGTTGGTTGCTGGCACATGCGTGGGCACAGGCATGGCGTTCGACCCTGCGTTCTATTACTACCGTCCTGTAAGTGCGGCTGCGGCTCATGGCTACGGTCCTACGCTGTGGGCGGCTGCCGAGATGATTCGACTTCTCGACAAGTGGCATCCGCGCACAAACGACAGCGGTCTGCACTACTACGAGCAGAAGCAGACTTGTCCAAATCCGCTTTTCTATCTCACCGAGGATGGCAAGGGCGAGGAGGTCGTTTTCTGATAATATCATCTGAAAACCTGATTTTTACAAAGCCGATACAGTCTTGTATTTTTTTGCAAGACTGTATCGGCTTTTTGAATAGAAAATATGTATCTTTGTCGCCGAAAAAAATTATAACTAAAGAAAAAAGCATGAGAAAATTTGTTAATACCAAAGCATTGGCATTGGTAGGTTGTATGATGGTTAGTCCTTTGCTGGCGAAAGCACAGGGATATACTGGTCCTACAACAGAGGTTGAGAATTATAGCGGTGCGTATTATACGGGCAAATACACAAGTCCATTCAAGACTGTTCTTGGAAAGACCGACGCTGAAATTCAGGCAAAGCTCGACCAGTTGTGGAATCATTATTTTAAGGGTGACAACAACTGCAAGGTCTATTTCGACAGGGGCGATGAGGCCTTCGTCAAGGACATCAACAACAACGATGTGCGTTCAGAGGGCATGAGCTACGGAATGATGATTGCCGTACAGACCAACCACAAGACTGAGTTCGACAAGCTCTGGAAATGGGCAAAGAACCACATGTGGCACAAGAGCGGTAACTGGGACGGCTATTTTGCTTGGCAGCGTAATGAAAGTGGCTCTGGTGGCGATGATAATTGCGCTCCCGACGGTGAGATGTACTTTATGACGTCTCTTCTCTTTGCTGCCAACCGCTGGGGCGACAGTCAGTACATGGAAGATGCACAGTATATCTTGAAGAAAATGTGGGAGAACTACAATCATAAACTGTTCAATCAGCAGCATTATGTCATCACCTTCCAGCCACAGGGCAACGAGAACAACTTCTCAGACCCGTCTTACGACCTTCCTGCATTTGTCGACCTCTTTGCTCATTGGTCTACAACAAACACAGATAAGTGGGCTAAGGCTGCCAAGGCTACTCGCGACCATCTCTACAAGTCGTCGCACTCTAAGTCTGGCTTGTTCTCCGATTACAGCAATTACGACGGAACGCCACATCCTACGGATTACAACAGTAATGCCGATAAATACATGTACGATGCCATGCGTTGTGCCATGAACTTTGGTATGGACTACTATCTTTTCGGTAAGGATGCTGAACGTCAGGAACTGATGGCACGAAGACTCATAGATTTCTTCGAGAAAGATGGTTACAAGCATGCCCGATTCAACTGGGACGGTTCAAATCCGAAAGAAAATTATACAATTGGCGAGGCTGGCTGTAATGCCGTGGCTTGCTATTGTCTGCTGAACAATCCGGATTACAAGGAGAGTGTCAAGAAGAACCTGAAGATGGCATGGGAAGCAGTTCCAATGAGAGGTCAGTACCGCTATTACGACGGTCTTGTTCATTACTTGTCTATGCTTCACTTGTGCGGAAGTTTCAAGATATGGAAGCCTGCACAGAAGACAACAGTCGTAAACATGGTATCTTCGGAGGTTGAAAGCGAGGCATGGTACACACTCGACGGCAAGCGGCTCAACGCCGAGCCTACACAGCACGGCATTTATATCCGCAATGGCAAGAAGATTTATGTGAAATAAGAACTTAGTTTTTTTCATGATAAAATGGCAGAGGATAAGAGCAGATTCTTGTCTTCTGCTTTTTTTTGAGACAATTCATAATTAGTTAGAGAAAGTTGAAAAAATCAGAATTGACATTGACAATTAACAATTCATAATTCATAATTCATAATTCAAAATTGCTTTTATAATTAGAGGAAGTTGTAAATTCTGAGACAATTCACGATTGACAGTTTAGGAGTCGTAACGAACAATTTCGTCAGAAATTGTTCGAACGTCGTAGGAACGTCGTAGGAACGTCGTAGGAACGTCGTAGGAACGTCGTAGGAACGTCGTAGGTATATGCAGAGTATATCCAAGGTATATGTAAGCTATATGTTAGGTATATGTTAGGTATATGTTAGGTATATGTTAGATATATGTAGGCTATATGTTGTGTAACTAATCACTGAAAATGAAGAAATATCGAAGCTGATGTAAACTAACTGATAATGAGTATGAGACGGGGTGATTTGCATACTACTGCTCTATTTGTAAAGGGCAGAAATATGCAGAACTATGTTTTTGAGGCCTTCAAGTATACCGAAAGCCTTATAAGTAGTTATTCTCCAAGTAGTCTATCAACAGTAGAGATACGCATCTGTTTTATTGCATAACATTCCTTTTACCCGTATTTCCTGACCCTCTGATTTCTTCGTGATAAAGATAATTCACTATCGAGGGATGTCCTTTGGGACTTCGTTCGTAAGGCAATTCATTATCCACATACTTACATTGAGCATCCTGCGCCATTTCCGCGGCCTCTTGCTCCAATTGCTTCCAATATGTTCGGTCTTTATGCAAATAGATTTCTTCATAAAGTGGGAACAAATGGGGATAGTATGATTTGATATAACCCATAATGTTAGCCTTAAAACCACCCCGCAGATTGAGGTTCTCAAGCCAAAAGAGGTCGCAAATATCTTTCACTTCATGAAAAATAGCTTTGAAATTGGTGATGCCAGGGAAGATGGGCGACACAAAACAAATGGTTCGGATGCCCGCCTCGTAGACCTTTCGCATGGCTGCGATGCGCCGCTCTATGCTCACGGCCTTGTCCATGTCGGCACGAAATGTCTCATCAAGCGTGTTGACTGACCACGATACGGTGACTTTCTTCATTTGCCGGAGCAGGTCAAGGTCGCGCAACACGAGGTCGCTCTTTGTACAAATGAGTATTTCCGCATCGCTGTCTTTGAGCTCTTCAAGCAGTTTACGTGTCCTGCGGAACGTTGCTTCTTCGGGATTATACCCATCGGTCACTGATCCAATAACCACCCGTTGTCCGGCATATTTCTTCGGATTCTTGATTGCAGGCCAATGCTTCACGTCTAAGAAAGTGCCCCATTCTTCTTTATGTCCTGTGAAGCGCTTCATGAATGAGGCGTAACAATACTTGCAAGCATGGGTGCAACCCACGTATGGATTCACCGAATAGCCACCAACAGGGAGGTTGGACTTGGTCATGATGCCACGCACCTCTTTCGTTCCAATGAGTGTTTTTGCCATATTTCTTCCTTTATTCTTTATAAATCCTCTACCGTTTCACCGTTTTCAGGAATAAAGACGCGGTCTAAAATTCCTGCCACTTCCGCACGCTTTCTCACCATTTCACGCGTCACGCTATTATGGTTCACGCCTTCAAGATGCGTCACAAATAACTTTGCATCAGGTGCAGCTGCAGCAACTTTTACCACATCTTCATCGTTCATAATAACGCGTCCACCCAAGCGAAAGCCATTGCCACCTGCATTAAGGGTGATAACCTCGGGGCGAAAACGCTTCAAATTGCGCTTCACACCAGCATACCAGATGGTATCTCCGGCGTGATAGAGCGTCTTTTCTTGTGGATGAGTGAATACATAACCCGCTGTATGTCCGGCAGGATACTTCATGATGAAATTACCATGCTGGCTTTCGGCCTTTTGTATGCTCACTTCCCCAATCCTTGTATTGTCGCCGACAACTTCCACATGATTAAATCCATGCGACATCACCACCTGCCGATTGTTTTCGTCTTGCACAAAAAATCGCATATCTTTAGGCATCATTTCATAGGCCGCCTCATCGATATGGTCATCGTGTAGATGGGTAAGCAACACCGCATCTACACCTTTTAGCATCTCTTCTACAGGAAAAGGTAGTTCATGAAGTGGGTTGCGCAGATGTTGATTTCTACTAAAGGGGAAAGGAGGCATGCAGCCTTTCTTTCCCAACATGGGGTCGATCAGAATTTTCTTTCCCCCATATTCAATGATTATCGTTGCGTTTCTTACTTGTTGGATATTCATTGTTTATTAAAATTAAAGTTTAACATTGGCTTCCAGCATAATACCATCCTTCAGAGGTTCATCATCATCAGAGAACGAATTTGCCTTATATTGTACGCAAAGCACGAGCATTTCGCTGCTGCCTGTGTTCTTGAAAGCACGTTTGCCATTGGGCGCAATTCTCACGATGCTTCCTTCTGAAACGGGAAATCGTTTGCCGTCTACATCGAAAATGCCTTCACCTTTAAGAATGAAATAAAGCTCTTCGTGGGTTTTATGGGTATGGCGTGTGCCATAATCCTGCCCAGCTGCAAGACTTTGGAAAGACAATTCTGCGCCTGTTGCTTGTAGTGCATGTCCGGCAAACATCTTTCCCGGGATAGAGAAATTGCCCATAGCCAACTCATATTCCTTAATTTCATTCAACTTACCTACGTTCACCGTGGTGAAGTTCTCACCTTTTTCTACAATTTTAATTTCTTTCATAATGCTATTTGTTTTGATTACGAGTGCAAAGGTAGTGCATAAAACAAAGACACATTCTACCATTAATAATATATGCTCTACCATTTTGATAAGCCATTAATTATTCGTACATTTGTTGCATGAAATTAGAGAGTCATCCCCAAGAACTTACACAAATTCCTTTCTGCAAAACGGAATGTGGTGTAGACTTCAACATCAATACCGATACGCACGAGCGTTTGCGGGGCGTATTGATGGAGTATCTGTCTTTCAAAACCAACTTCTTCGAGTTGTTTTTCTTTAGGAAAGCATCCGGGTGGCTGCGTTATGGCTTTCAATATATCGAGTTGAAAGACAATACGGTGCTGATACTTTCGCCGCACATCCATCAGGAGTGGCACATTGATGAAAGCCAAACGGATTATCGTTTCCTTATTTTCCGTGATGATTTTCTTTCAACCTATTTTGCCGATCCTTTCTTTACTTATCGTTTGCTTTATTGCTACCAAACAGATTTCCCACCCTATCTGTCGGCTACAGCTATGGAACAACAAGAATACGAGCGTTTGCTTGTGCGGATAAAAGAAGAACTCAACCATCCTCTTGCCGACAGCTATCACATCATCGTATCCTTGCTTCATTATCTGCTCATGACCCTTAATCGTAGGTATTCTGCTCAATACCATCTGCCTTTTGATGCCCCCAAGAACCACCATGCCTTTGAGTTCAAACAACTCTTAGAGAAACATATTCGCCAATACCAGCAAGTGGCCGACTATGCAGCCATGCTGAACATCAGCCGCATCACATTGAATGCTTCTGTACAGGCACAATATGGGCAAACGGCCGTACATCTGCTGAAACAACGTCTGCTTGCAGAAATCAAGAATGAAATACTATTCACTGACAAAACTACCAGTGAATTGGCATACGAATTCAATTTCTCGGAGCCGGGACATTTAATGCGTTTCTTCAAAAAACAAACAGGACAGACGGTTACGGAGTTTAAAGAAGAATATAAAGGACAACAGTTTACCGCAGAATAGAAAAATGATTAAACGAAGAACTTACCAATACAAAATGATGGCAAGGTATAGGGAAGCTATATGCAGGGTATATGTAAGCTATATGTTGGCTATATGTAAGCTATATGTTGGGTATATGTAAGATATATGCAAGGTATAGCCAGATTAGGTGGAATTGAAGTAAGTCGATAGTAGGGGGGGCAAGAGGATAGGTGATGGGTAGGTTATGGTGAAGTTGAAGATGGGAAAGTTGAAATTTTTAAGCCAAGATAAAATCCTTGTCTCTAAGTCCCTTCAGTAGTAAATGAACGGAGTTCGAGCGACAAATTCGGCAGAACAAGGAGTTTGCTTGCAACTAGGGAGGGTGTGAAAATTCTGATCAGATTGGGCAGATTCTGCTTAATAGATGGCATAATAATGTATAGCCATTAGGGTTTATTTGCAACAAAAAAAGCCACTCCGAAAAAGAGTGGCTTTCCTTTTTATCTGAAGATAAATTAGTTTGCTGATTCAAACTCCTTGAGGAAGCGTACATCGTTCTCTGAGAACATACGCAAGTCCTTAATCTGGTACTTGAGGTTGGTGATACGCTCGATACCCATACCAAAGGCATAGCCCTTGTACTTCTTGCTGTCAATACCGTTAGCCTCAAGAACGGCTGGGTCTACCATACCGCAGCCAAGAATCTCGACCCATCCTGTGTGCTTGCAGAACGAGCATCCCTCGCCGCCGCAGATGTTACAGCTGATATCCATCTCGGCAGATGGCTCGGTGAATGGGAAGTATGAAGGGCGAAGACGAATCTTGGTGTCTGCACCGAACATCTCGCGCGCAAATGTAAGAAGAACTTGTTTGAGGTCGGTGAAACTTACGTTCTCATCAACATACAGACCCTCAACCTGATGGAAGAAGCAATGAGCACGTGCCGAGATAGCCTCGTTACGGTAAACACGTCCCGGACAGATAACACGGATAGGAGGCTGTGTGCTCTCCATTACGCGAGCCTGAACAGATGAAGTGTGTGAACGGAGGATGATATCTGGCTTGCTCTCAACGAAGAAAGTATCCTGCATATCGCGTGCCGGATGATCCTCGGCAAAGTTCATTGAAGAGTAAACGTGCCAGTCGTCCTCAACCTCAGGACCTTCAGCCATTGTAAAGCCAAGGCGTGAGAAGATATCGATGATTTCGTTCTTGACGATGGTTAGAGGGTGGCGCGTACCTATGGCGATAGGATAAGCCGTACGAGTAAGGTCGAGGCTGTTGTCGCCAGTCTCAACGCTGTCGAGTTGTTCCTTCAGCTCGTTGATTTTGTCGGTAACCTTCTGCTTAAGCTGGTTAACCTTCATACCAACCTCCTTTTTCTGCTCGGCTGGTACGTCGCGGAACTGATTCATCAACGAAGTAATCTCTCCCTTCTTGCTAAGGTATTTGATTCGAAGGGCTTCAACCTCTTCTGCGCTCTTTGCTTTTAGAGTGTCAACTTCTGCCAGAAGCTGTGCTATTTTGTCTAACATATACTGCTTAGAATAAATTATTTTCAAAAAACAAGTGCAAAGATAGTTATTTCTTTCTAAAAATCGCATCAATTCAAAATAAAAGCAGTAATTTTGTACGATTTTTTATTAAGCAGATGAATAAATTAGTGTATTCCTTTTTGCTGGCATTGTCGCTTTGTGCCTGCAACACTAAAAAAGGAGAGACAAATAGTAATTTTGAAGATTCAGACTCTGATTCTGTCGTTAACTTTAAAGATAGCATAGCCGGAATTATCGAAGAGCAGACCGTACCTAAAAGTGCTGATGAACTTTTCGACGACTTCATCTATGGATTCATGTCGAGCAAGAAGATGCAGAGGCAGCGCATCGCCTTCCCGCTCGAGGTGGATGAGTATGGCAAGACCAAGACCATAGAGGAGAGTGAATGGAAGATTGACCGGCTGTACAAGAATCAGGAGTTCTACACCGTGCTCTACGACAAGGTAAACGACTGCTCCGTAGAAAAGGATACATCTATATATCATGCTGTGGTTGAGTGGATTTACCTCAACGAGAACAGAGTGAAGAAGTACGACTTCAACAGAGGAAAGAACGGCGAGTGGAAACTCACGAAGATAATATACGAACGAATGTCGAAGAACGTGAACACCGACTTCCTGTCGTTCTACCAGAAATTTGCCACCGACTCGGCTTTCATGCGCGCGCATCTCGAAACTCCGCTCGAGTTCATCAGCGTTGACGAGGAGACGGGCGAGGACATAAAGGGCACACTTACGGCCGACCAGTGGTTCGACCTTCAGCCCGAAATGCCGAACGGCAGAATATCGAACGTTATTTATGGTCAGCAATACAAGAACCCTAATCAGAAGATTCTGTTTATGAGAGGCTTGGCCAACGGTATGATGCTCTCGTTCAAGTTCAAGAAGATTGGCGGAGAGTGGAAACTTGTATCATTTGTAAATTAAGTTGATGAAGGATATTTTAGACTATTCGCTGCTTGCTCACAACACGTTTGGCATTGACGTAAAATGCTCGCGGTTCTTTGAATACCGCACGGTTGCCGAGTTGCAGGATTTTATACGCGAATATAATGCCAACGGACGCAAGGAAAGACTCCTGCACATTGGCGGCGGCAGCAACCTGTTGTTTCTGAAGGACTTCGACGGAATAGCGCTGCACTCAAAAATGTTCGGCTACGATATACTCGAAGATTCTCCGTCGAGAATCCTTGTAAGGGTAGGCTCGGGCATTGTGTTCGACGATTTCGTGGCTCACGCCGTGGGCGAGGGCTGGTACGGAGCCGAGAACCTGTCGCTCATTCCCGGCGAGGTGGGAGCGAGTGCGGTGCAGAACATTGGAGCGTATGGCGTTGAGGCCAAGGATATTATCGAAGAGGTGAACGTCGTCTCGCTCGAAGACGGCAGCTATCACACCTTCTCTAACTCCGATTGCTGTTACGGCTATCGCGACAGCAAGTTCAAGCATGAGTGGAAGGGTAAGTACGCCGTCGTTTCGGTCGTCTACAGACTAAAACAGACGTTCGTCCCTAATCTCGAATACGGCAACATTGCATCAGCCATTCCCGATGACGGCAGAGAACTGACGGCAATACGACTGCGTCGTGCCATCATCGACATAAGAAAGAACAAACTGCCCGACCCGTCTGTGACGGGAAATGCAGGCAGTTTCTTCATGAATCCCGTTGTGGAGCGCGATGTATTCGAAAATCTGAAGACGCAATATCCCGACATACCGTCGTACCCTCAGCCCAACGGCAAGGTCAAGATTCCTGCCGGCTGGATGATAGACAAGTGCGGATGGAAGGGCAAGAGCCTCGGCAAGGCCGGAGTGTACGAAAAGCAGGCGCTTGTGCTTGTAAACAACGGAGGAGCAACAGGCGAGGATATCGTTGCACTGAGCAATGCCGTCTGCCAGAGCGTGAAAGAAAAATTTGGCATTGAGATAAGACCAGAGGTTAATTTTATATAAAAAAGAATTTTTTTGTCTGTTGGGTATGAAGTTGACGATTATGGGAAGCGGCACGAGTACAGGAGTGCCGGTGATAGGATGCAAATGCAAGGTGTGCCAGTCTGCCGACCCACGCGACCATCGTTACCGCGTGTCGGCAATGTTACAGACTGATGGCGGAGCGCACATACTGATTGATTGCAGTCCCGACTTCCGCGAGCAGATGCTTCAGAACCATTTCGACAAACTCGACGCAATACTCATAACCCACGAGCATTACGACCATGTTGGCGGACTCGACGATGTGCGTCCGTTCAGTTTCGCAAACGAGATGAACGTGTACACGCAGCATAACTTCGCCGTGAACCTGAAGAGCCGCATTCCGTATTGCTTTGTCGACAAGGACAAGCGCTATCCGGGCGTTCCGCTGCTTAACCTGTGCGACGTAGAGCCTCACAAACCCTTCGATGTTGCCGATGTGAGCGTGATGCCCTTCACGGTGATGCACGGCAAGATGCCTATTCTGGGTTTCAGGATAAACGATTTGGCTTTCATAACAGATATGAAGACGATAGCCGACGAAGATTTGCAGTATGTGCTCGGAGCCAAGACGCTCGTTGTGAACGTGCTAAGGATGCAGCGCGAGCATCACAGCCATCAACTGCTTCCCGAAGCCCTCGCGTTTGTCGAAAAGGTAAAGCCCGAAAAGGCTGTTTTCATACACATGACGCATGAGGTGGGGCTTCACGCCAACGTAAACGACGGTCTGCCAGCCAACTGCGAGTTTGCCTACGATGGCATGACTATTGAGTGTTAAAGTATAATTTCAAAGGATTACGACTATGTATTATGTTTCAAAAAGACTGGAGATTTCAGCATCGCATAGCCTGAGGCTGAACTACGAGAGCAAATGTTCCAATCTCCACGGACATAACTGGATAATAACGGTTTGGTGCAAATCGAAGACTCTTAACGAAAACGGAATGGTTATCGACTTCTCGGAGATAAAGAAGGCGGTTCACGCGCGTCTCGACCACGCCAATCTGAACGATATACTGCCGTTTAATCCTACTGCCGAGAATATCGCAAAATGGATTTGCGACCAGATTCCTTCGTGCTACAAGGTAGAGGTTAAGGAGTCGGAAAACAATACGGCAATTTTCGAGAAGGACGAAGACTGATTATTGAAGGTAAAAAGATGAGGGTAAACGAGATTTTTTATTCGCTTCAAGGTGAAGGCGTTAACAGCGGTGTGCCTATGATTTTCATCCGTCTGAGCGGATGCAATCTGAAGTGCAGTTTCTGCGACACCGAGCATTGGGATTTCGTGGAGATGAGTTTCGACGAGATTCTTGCCGCGCTGAAGTCGTTTCCGTGCCAGCGCGTTGTCATCACCGGCGGAGAGCCAACGCTCTCGTTCGATGAGCAATTTGTTGATTTTCTGCACAATAACGGCTATTGGATAGCTATCGAGACCAACGGCACACGCCTTGTTCCGGCAGGCATCGACTGGATTACCGTTTCGCCAAAGGCAGCCTTTGTGGGCAATGCAGGCACGCCTGTGGTTAAGAAGTGCAACGAACTGAAACTCCTCTTCGACGGCGAGCATCAGGTTGAGACCTTCGGCATCGATGCCGATTATTTCTGCCTTCAGCCGTGCGATGTGGGCGATGCCGAGCGCAACCGAAGCATAACGAGAGGCTGCATCGAATACATTCAGGCTCATCCCGAATGGCGACTTTCGTTGCAGACTCACAAAATGGTTGGAATACAGTAAAATACAGGCTCATCAAAAAAACGAAGAATATGAAACAGTTTAGGTCGTATCCGATAGTGGCAGTCCTTGTAATTTGCGGGGTGGTTAGTCTTGCCTCATGCACATCGAAAAAAGAAAATGCCGCAGAGCAGACCAATGTCGATTTGCAGCAATCTGATGGTATTACGGCAGAAATGGCATACGAGGGAGTGAACAACTATTGCCATATCGAATACGATTGGAGCGTGGCAAAGGAAAACCCTTCCATAATGTATGTAAAAATGGAAGAAGGGACGGACAAGGAGTTCAAGGTGGTGTTCCGCAGTTATACGGGTGCGCTTGTGAATTTTTACGTTGAGAAGTCAAGCGGCAAAACAAGAATTGTAGAATCGGTTCCTTCTCTTGGTGTAGAAGACGAGGTAGGTACGATAAATATATCCGACTACTTGGAGAAGAAAAAATAAGACTTTTGCATAGCATAAAAAATAGGAATAGCCTCTTTTCTCAAAGAGGCTATTCTTTAATAGTTTTTATCAACTATTTAATAGTTATGCAACGTTATGAAAAAGAAATGGCGTGTCTTCACAGACACGAAGCCAAATTGAACGGGATTCGCAAGTGTCAAAAGAACTCGCGAATGCGGTGCAAATATAGAGCAAATTTATCAATAAACAAAAAAAATGCCCTAAAAATTATGTTATTGCTGAAAAATCAGTCATTAACTAATAAAATGTCAGTAATAGTGTAATTTTTGTTAAAACGACTCAAATCAACGTGATGGCTTTTTATGCCTTTCAGTCTGCCAGTCTCGGTAAACTGCCAGATGCAGTAGTCGCAGCTCGGCTCTTTGCCATTGTAGTTGGCAATCATCAGCTTGTGCTTGTCTATCCGCTTACATTTCAGATACTTGTTGTAGAACCAGTCGTGCGTGTATATTATCGGCTTCTTGCCGTAATACTGCTCCATGAGGTCGAGAAGACGGATGAGACGCTTGCGCACCAGTTCGGGCGACTTATGATCGAGTGTCTCCACGTCGACAACCGGGATAAGGTCTTGCTCTGATTTCGGCGCAAGCTTCTTGAACTCATCGAAATGCCTTTCGGGACTTGTCATGGTGTGGTAGAAGATGTAGCTTCCCACCATGAATCCAGCCTTCTTAGCCTCTTCGAAGTTCCTCCTATAGTTCTCATCGGGGCGCGATGAGCCCTCTATCGCCTTTATGTACACAAACTGAATGTTAGGGTGCTTGTCTCTTACCTTCTCCCAGTTTATCTTGCCCTGATAGTGAGATACATCAATGCCGTCTACCACCTCGCCCTTGTCCACGCTGTCGTCGTTAGAGCCGAAGGTGCAGAATGCGATACAAACAACAAGAAGACTGGCAACGAGTGCCAGTCCCCATTTAAATTCCTTTTTGAGTCGTCTTTTTTTAGTCATATAAACATTTATTCAGTCCAGATGCTCTGCAAAGTAGGAGTCAGGAAGAACGACATCTCGTAGTCCTGATAAGGCAGCAGATAATCCTTCTCGGGGATTGCTCCCCAGCTGTTTACGCAGCCCATTCCCATCTGCTTTTTGTCTATGCATACCTCAACAAGCTTGTCCTTTTCGAGCAGTTCGCTGTGTCGCTGATGCTTGTCGGTGCCTTCGTCGAGCGTCTCAACCTTGTATGGCAGAACCGAAGCCGAGAAAGCCTCGTTGCTGCACACCGTGAGGGCGTTGTTGCGGTTGCTGCAAATCTCGATGAACTGCATGTCGGTGTGTGTGCCGCTCTCCTGTGGACGAGGGTAGAGGTTGTACTGCTTGTCAACGTTCTGCTGATATAGTCCCATGAAGGCAGAACTCTTGCGGTCGCAGTAGTTCTCGTGCGGACCTCTGCCAAGGAAGACAATCTTCTGGAAGTTGTCGGGCATCTGCATTCTCATGCCGAATCGGAAGAGGTTAGGAACGTCCTTCTTCGCGCCTGCCGTCATCTTTTGCGAAACCATCACCTCGCCGATGTTGCTAATCTCGTATGTAAGCGTGAGTGTTGCTTCAACCTCAGGAATATTGATGGTCGAAACCACCTTTACGCCTTGCTCGGCCTGCTGTGCCTCGACGTTTTTCAGTTCCATCTTCGGATTCTTCCAAACCACATATTTCTTCTGAAGTCCTGCGCCGAAGTCGTTGTCGGTTGGAGCGCGCCAGAAGTTAGGTTGAAGCGTGCAGCCCTGACCGATGTACGAGATGTGATGATAGTTGTATTTGCCAATCAGACCGTTCTTTTTGCTGATGGCAATGCTGAAATCCGTTCCGCTAACGATGATTGAGTCGTCCTGCTCGGTGAACTTAGCCTTCGCTGTTCGCGGATTGCTTCGTAAGGTGATGTGCTTGTCGAATGTCTCCTTTATTGTGAGTTGGTTGCGTGCAACGGTATATCCGGCAGGCAGAAGCGAGTTGCGATGCTTGTTCTTGATAAGGATATTCAGGTGGATATTTTCCGAATCCTTCAGGTCGCCAAGGTCGTAGCTAAGCTTCAGCGTCTTGCTATGCTGCGGCTCAATGTCGAGGTCGTCCACGATGCCAGTTTGCTCAACTGTTCCGTAGTTAACCAACTGCCACTCAAGATAATAGTCGCTCAGGTTAGTAAAGAAATTCTCGTTGAACAGCTTTATTTCGCCCTTGTTCAAGTCAACAGCCGATGCCCATACATTCTGGTAGAAGTGCTGAACCTCGTATGCCGTAGGATGAAGCGTTCTGTTAGCCTTTACGAAACCGTTGTCGCAGAAGTTGTTGTCGCTCGGGTCGGTGCTGTTGAAGTCGCCGCCGTAGGCGTAGAAATCCTTGCCGTCCTTATTCTTCCAGAGAATGTTCTGGTCGGCAAAGTCCCAGATGAATCCGCCCTGATATTTTTTCTTCGAGCGTATGATGTCCCAATACTCCTTGAATCCGCCGAGCGAGTTGCCCATGGCGTGAGCATATTCGCACTGGATGAGCGGACGGGGATTGTTCCCCTCGGAATATCTTATGCAGTCGGCATATCCGAAGTACATAGGGCAGAAGATATCGGTCTTGCCGTCCATTCCTGCCTGCTCGTACTGAACAGGGCGAGTTGTGTCCTCAGCCTTAATCCAGTCGTAGCACTGCTCAAAGTTAGGACCGTATCCAGCCTCGTTGCCCATGCTCCAGATGATGATTGAAGGGTGGTTGAAGTTGCATTGCACGTTGCGTTGGTTGCGCTCCATGTGAGCCAGTTTGTAGTGCTCGTTGCGCGCAAGAGTCTCCTTGCCGTAACCCATTCCGTGCGACTCCACGTTAGCCTCGCAGACAACGTAGATGCCATATCGGTCGCAAAGGTCGTACCAGTAAGGGTCGTTAGGATAGTGGCTTGTTCGCACGGCATTGATATTCAGTTTCTTCATTATCTGAATGTCTTGATACATACGGTCGTGGCTAACCACCGAGCCGTTGTTTGGGTCGAGTTCGTGGCGGTTCGTTCCCTTGATGAGCACAGGCTTGCCGTTTACCAGAAGGTTCTGGTCTTTAATCTCGATGGTTCTGAAGCCCGTATTCACCGGAATGATGTCGGTCTTTTCGCCTTTGCTGTCCTTGGTGTAGACCAGCACCTTGTAAAGATTCGGTGTTTCGGCAGTCCATTTCAGCGGATTGTCTATCTTTATCTCGGTAAGCGAAACGCCGTTCTTTGCAGCGCTTGCCTTCTGCGAAACAACGGTCTTGCCGTCTGGCGAAACAAGGTCGATGAAAATCTGCTTCGGACTGTTAGTCTTAACTTCGGCAGAGAGGATTCCGTTTGTGTAGTTCTGGTCGAGCCCAGCCTTAATTCTTACGTCCTGAATGTTCTTCTTGTCGCGCGCAAACAGAAAGCAGTCTCTCGTTATGCCAGAGAATCTGAAGCAGTCTTGGTCTTCGAGATACGAGCCGTCGCTCCATCTGAAACATTCTACGGCAATCAGATTCTTCTTTCCTGCGCTGATGTAAGGTGTGATGTCGAATTCGGCAGACAGACGGTTGTCCTCGCTGTATCCGACGTATCGGCCGTTTATCCACAGGTACATGTTTGAACTTGCCGCGCCGAAGTGTGCAATAATCTGCTTGCCGCTCCAGTGCTTCGGGATAACTATCTCGTGGCGGTACATACCAACATGGTTGTCCTTTACCGGAATAACCAGAGGGTCAGCCGTGCTGCCCTTGCTCCAAGGCCACCACGGATACTGCATGTTGGTGTATATCGGGTCGCCGAAGCCGTTAAGTTCCCAGTTTCCCGGAACAGGCATCGTGCCCCAGTCGCCGTCGTTGTAATTCTTTTTGTAGAAGTCGGAAATGCGCTCGTCGGCATTCATCACGCCCTTGAACTTCCAGTTCCCGTTTATGGGCATGAAGAAGCGTGAGTTCTGTATTCCGCTGTTCATGGCCTTTTCCGATTCGTACGAGAAGAATGATGTGTGCATAGGCAAGCGGTTAGCCTGATTAACCTCAGGAGTCTTCCACTCGCTCCGTTCCTGTGCGCCAGCGTTAGTCTGCACAGCCATTGAGCAGAAAAAAAGCAGGGCCATTTTTACTTTTGTTGTCATATATTATGGTATTTGTTAGGTTTTTCGAGCGCAAAATTAAGAAAACTCCTCATCTTTTTACATTTTTTTAGAAATAATTACGATAATTTTGTATTTAATTTAAAAATAGATATATTTGCAGATGTAAGTCTAACAGAATGAATTTCTGAATATGAAGAAGAGTTTTTTTATTTTTATAGCGATTATTCTATTGCCTGTGTTCGCAATGGAGGCGAAATCACAAGAGATAAAAGGGGGGCTGTCTATTGAATTTAGCGAATCTGATATGTTACCTAAATCAATAAATGTGCTTCAAAATATAAGGGTTGGCTGGAACTTGGGAAACACCTTCGAGGCTATTCCCGAAGAGACATCGTGGGGCAATCCGCGAACCAGCCAGAAACTCATTGACTTTGTAAAGTCGCTCGGCTTCAACGCAATACGCATTCCGATAGCCGTAAATGCACATACCGACAAGAACAACAACATCTCAAAGGCATGGCTCAAGCGAGTGGCTCAGGTTGTTGACTATTGCATAAAAGATTCGATGTACGTCATACTCTCGTGCAGTTATACCGAGGGCTGGATTAAATTCGACGGCGGAAAGGACTACGACCTTAAGCAGATTGTCGCCATCCGTAACATCTGGGAGCAGATAGCCATGCAGATGGCAGCGTACGACGAGCATCTGATTTTTGCCTTTGCTTCGCGACTCAGCGTGAGTGACATCTCGTATCTCGACAAGTTCATCCTTCTTCAGCAGAACTTCATCGATGCGGTGCGCCAGACGGGCGGTAAAAACATGTATCGCACGCTGCTCATCCAAGGACCTAACCTCGATATGGCAGAAACCGTAAAGTACATGCATTTGCCATCAGACTATAACGAAGGCTATTTGGGCGTTGAGGTGGCATATTACACTCCTTGGAATTTCTGCGGACTGAAGACCGACGAGTCGTGGGGCAATTACTCATGGTTCTGGGGCGAGAAAAACCGCCAGAAGAAGGTTGATGGAGTAGACCGTAACTCGCCCGGATGGAGCGAGGAAAACTATATGGGCGACTACTTCTCGCGAATTGGCAGAAAATTCGTACAGAAAGGTATTCCGGTAGTGATTGGAGAGTGTGGAGTTATCCATCGTTCGCTGCCAAATGCAAAACTTCAGAAGGCGCATGAAAATTCACGGTATCTGTATATGTTCGAATATACCAAGACGGCGCGCAACAACGGTATTGTGCCTTTCATCTGGGACGATGGGCAGAAGATCGACAACAATATGTGCATGATACGCCGTCAGGACTTTACAATCTTCGACAGCAACGTTCTGCAAGCCATAATGGACGGCGTTCAGAAAAGCGAATATCCTAAAAACAAGTAAAAACATAGATGCATACAAGAGAAGAGAAACTTCAGGCATTCGGCAGACTGCTGGATGTGATGGACACTTTGCGCGAAAAGTGTCCGTGGGACAAGAAACAGACATTTCAGTCGCTGCGCCCAAACACAATCGAGGAAACATACGAGCTGTGCGATGCTCTGCTGAGAGAAGACAAGTTTGAGATTAGCAAGGAACTTGGCGATGTTTTGCTGCACATTGTCTTCTACGCAAAGATTGGCAGCGAGACGGGCGATTTCGACATTGCCGACGTTTGCAACAAACTGTGCGACAAGCTAATCTACCGCCATCCGCATGTGTATGGCGACACTGTGGCAAACAACGCAAAGGAAGTGTGCGAAAACTGGGAGCAGTTAAAGGTAAAGGAGAAGGATGGCAACAAAACCGTACTTTCGGGCGTTCCGTCGGCATTGCCTTCGCTCATAAAGGCATACCGCGTTCAGGACAAGGCTCATAACGTAGGCTTCGACTGGGAACAGCCTGCCGATGTGTGGGACAAGGTTCACGAGGAGGTTGATGAGCTGAAGGCCGAGCTGGAGAAGGGCGACAAGGAAAACTCAACGGCTGAGTTTGGCGATTTTCTGTTCAGCCTCGTAAATGCAGCCCGACTCTATCACATCAATCCCGACACGGCGCTCGAACGTACCAATGCCAAGTTTATCAGGAGATTCGGCTACGTTGAGCAGCAGACAATAGCTCAGGGAAAGAACATGAAGGATATGACTCTTTCGGAACTCGATGCCTTGTGGAATGAGGCAAAATCGCTCGAAAAAGCCGATAAAAAATAAAATAAACCGTTATTTTTTTGCTTTTTTGTTAAAAATAGTTATCTTTGTGACTATCGAATTGAAGAAATTATTGTAAAACTTTAAAACAAAACTATAATGAAGAAAATCGTATCAATATTGATTTGCTCTCTCTTTGCTTTGGGGGCAAATGCACAGGGTTTCGATGCAAGTAAGAATTATCAGGGTGAGAACTTGCAGGCTTATATCGGACAGACAGTAAGAGTTCGTGCTAAACCAGCCGACAAGCAGGCTGTTGGTTACGGAAGCTTCTTTAAGGTTCCGAAGTTTGCCGGTGGCGAGGTTTATTCACCTAACGAGCAGGGTAATACCGAATATGCAGCACTTCGCGGACGCTTGTTCCACGTTGTTGACGTGTTCTCTCGTGAGGCTGATGCTGCCAACGGCGAGAAGGTAGGAGCATGGCAGACTCTCGACGCTACAAAGGTTTACTATCTGGTTATGACAAATGCCGATGATACAGTATATTATAAGTATCCTGACAAGGAGGCAAGCTATCAGCTTATCTCTGATGCTTACGTTGCTGCATCAAAAGAGGGCATGGTAGGCAACACTTACTGCCTTGTTAAGAAGTTCGCTTTCAGAAAGTACGGTTCAACAGAGACATTTGGTGCTGCAATCCCTTCAATGTGGACAGTTACAGACTTCGTATTGAATCCTGTTACTTGTGCCGGATTCATGTATAAGATTGAGAGCGACCAGGGTCAGGTTTCTACAATTTCTTTGCAGAATTTGCAGAAGGTATTCATCTCTAAGGCTCAGTTCATCGAACTTACAGAGAAGTATCCAACAGATTTCGACAAGGCTCTTAACGGCGGTCCTTATGTAGGTGAGCCAGAAGAATTGCTTGTTTTGAAGTGGGGACAGCCAGACAGCAAGGCTAACGGCATCTACACTTACAAGGCTAAGAAGTTTAGAGCAACAGTTAAGGCCGGCAAGGTTGCCGCTGTTGCTGCTATTAAGTAACAAGATAACTGAAAAAAAAGGAAGTGCTGCATGTTGGATTACATGCGGCACTTTTTTTCGGTAGATGCCGGTAAACTGAGTTAGTGCCAGACTTGGTCGGACCTGATATTGAAATCTGATATATTTTGGGAATGAAATTCATATATAGCCAATAAAAGACATCCCCATACTGGCTGTTTTAGAAATATTGCTGTCCGGTAAAATGACTATCTTTGCCCATGGTTACATAATTTATGATGTCAAAAGCAAAGGTAACCAAAAGGGCTGATACATCATTATATGTGTCAGCCCTAATTTTATCTTAACTCTAAAAGTTTACCGGACAGCAATATTTTAGAAAGGTCAGACTCTTGAACGCAAAAAAGAGGGACTGTACGCAAATTGGCGCAGCCCCCCTGAAGGTTATATGTGAAATAAAAGGTTAACTCCAATGAATACCGAATATTGCCAATGCTACGGCAAGGGTGAAGAGCACATTGAACGTCTGGGCACCCACGAAGGCCAATGTGGCTTTTTTGTTCTCCTTGTTGATGAGGGCGCGGAAATCGGTTTCAAGTCCGATTGACACAAAGCCGAGAGTGAAGAACAGCGTCTGTAGTGCCTTCAGACTTTTACTGAGTGGAGCATAGCCCTCACCGGCAAAGAACAGCGAGAATACCAGCGAAGCCAGCACAAAGCCGATGACAAACTTAGGGAAGCGGTCCCACAGTAGGTGGGCTGAAGGCTTCTGGCCGTCAAGACCTGTCTTGTTTTGGCTGGTTGCTGCCCAGTAGATGGCAATGGCAAAGGCTGCAACGCCCAGAAGCACATTCTGCGAGAATTTAACAATGGTGGCAATTTTAACAGCCTCGTCGCCGTAGATAGTGCCTGTGGCAACTACGGCTCCAGTGGTGTCGATAGTACCGCCTATCCATGCCCCGGCAAGAGTGTCGTTCAGTCCTATGAGATGGGCGAGGAAAGGCATGAGTACAATCATCGGAACGGCGATGACGAGTACCAGTGAGACCACAAACGAGAGTTTCTTTGAATCGCCCTTGATTACTCCGGCACTGGCTATGGCTGCGGCCACGCCACAGATTGATACGCCGCTCGACATCATCAGCGCGAGTTCCTTGTCAATTTTCAGACGGCGGAACAGCCAGAAGGCAAAGTTCCACACGGTAAACACAACGATGACGGCCTGAATGAGTCCGAGAGCACCGCTCTTGAGCAGGTCTTGGAAAAAGATGGTAGTGCCTAACAGAATGAGTCCGATTTTTACGTACAGTTCGGATGCCAGAGCCTTTCTTATCCAAGCCGGAGTGCCCCAGATGTTGTTGATTAAAAGGCCGATGATGAGCGAGAAAATTACCGCCTCGAGTCCGAGATTGTTTACGGCCGAGTTTCCGCCGATGGTGAGAGCCGCAACGGCTATGGCAAACAGCGGCAGAAAGCCTATAGTGTTTTTTATATTCTTGCCCTGTAGCAGGAATATTACGGCAACAGCCACATAACTGATGATGCCGAATGTTATGATGCCTGCAAGATTCTGGTTGGCAAATACATTACCAAGTTCAGATAATCCGTTCCAAGCATATTTTACGGGTGTTGCCGCCCATCCGACCGAGACGAACGCTGTTACGGCTATCACAATGACAAGCAGTCCGATGATGGTTGCTATCCAGTCTTCCGACAGATTGATTTTGTTTGCTTTGCTCATAAGATTCTTTTTTTACAGATTGTTCTTTATTTCAGTTTCGAGTTGCTCCTTGGTGGTCCTTCCGCGATGCTCCCATGCTATCTGACCGTGTTTGTAGATGCGAAGGGTTGGGAGAGTCTTGATATTCTGTGTCTTGATTACGTCGAGGTTCTCGTCAAGTTCAATGCTTACCACCTTAACTTTGCCGTCAAACTCATTCTTCAGTTCCTCGATTGTAGGCTGAAGTTTGAGACATCCTGGGCAATGGCGTGAGGCAAAATCGACAAACACCACTTCGTTGTTTTTCAGCAGTTTCTCAAAGTATTCCGGAGTGAATTCGCCCTTTTGCGCCTTTGAATAGACGGGATATCCGGCTCCAACCCATCCAGAGATGCCTTCGGGCAGATAATATACTTGGGCGAATCCCTTCTCCTTTAGTTTCTTTGCCAGCGATACGCTTCGGCCTGGCCCGATAGAATAGGTGATGGTTAGAGCGTTAGGGTCGAGCGTACTGATAACTTTGTTTAGTGCAACGCTGTCGCGTACTGGCGCCTGAACGGCTCCGCGAAGATGGTTTACTGCAAATTCGTCGGCTCCGCGGGCATCGAGAATCTGAACCTTTTTGGCTGCAACGATTTTTTCGTACACTTCTTTTGTTGTAGCAGTCTGCTGCAACTTCTGTGCATAGACAGACAGGCTGAGTGTCAATAGTAATAAACTTGTGCTAAGAATTTTCATTTTATCAACTTTTTAAACGGTTAATAATCGTATTTTTCTTTATTTTCTGGCATTTCCCGGAGCATTGCGCTTATTGAAGAAATCCTTGAAATAGTCGAAGTCAACCACGCCGTTTTCCTTCGTCCACTTGTTGTACTGTTTCTGTAGGCGCTCAACAATATCCTTGTGAGACGCTGCGAGGTCGTTGTTCTCGCTTCGGTCTTCCTTGATGTTGTACAGTTCGGTTGTCTTTGTGCGGTAATTGTATACGAGTTTCCAGTCACCGTCTCTTACCGCGCTGTTGCCGGCACGCTCCCAGAACAGAGGCGATGTGCGCTTTACTTGCTCAGCCTTGCCAAACAGAACAGGAGTAAGGCTCTTGCCCGGAAGAGCATTGGTTGAGTGTCCCTTATATGTCTTTGGATATTCTGTCTTGGCCAGATCGTAGAATGTTGGGGCAAGGTCGATGATGTGTCCTATGCCGTCGACAATCTTTCCTGCCGGGATGTGTCCCGGATACCATGCTATGAAAGGCGCGCTTATTCCGCCCTCGTAAGGAGCATTCTTGTACTCGCGCCAAGGCGAGTTGCCAGCCTGCGACCAGTTGCTGTTCTGTGTGTGCCATGAGCCGGGTGTTCCCACTTCGCCCGATTTGTTTTGCTCAAGAGTGCGTGCATCGCTGCCGCCCTGTGCACCGTTGTCCGACAGGAATATGATGAGCGTATTGTCGTATCGGCCCACCTCTTTCAGTTTTTTGCTTATTCGGCCGATTTCTTGGTCAACACGGTCTATCATCGAAGCGAATACCTCCTGTCTGCGTTCGTAGAACTTCTTTTCGTCATCAGGAAGAGAAGCCCATTCCCTCACACGGTCGTCGTGTTTTGCCAGCGTAGTGTTCTTGTCAATCACGCCAAGTTTCTTGGCATTTTCAAATCTTCTTTGGCGCAGCACGTCCCATCCTTCGCTGTACACGCCCTTGTATTTCTCTATGTCCTCAGGCTTAGACTGCAAAGGCCAATGCGGAGCGTTGAAGGCAAGGTATAGGAAGAAAGGATTGTCCTTTTTCGAAGCCTCGTCGATGAAGTCGATGGCATGTGTGGTGATGCTCTCGGTCAGATATTCGCCTTTCTTCAAGGCAAGACGGCTGTTGTCGAGATAGAGCGAGTCGTTGAAGTTGAAGTGGTTGCCCGGATTGTCAGACTGTCCTTCGGGACGTGCATAGTAGTCGTGGCCGCCTCCGCCAAAACCGAAGAAATGGTCGAATCCACGTTGGTTTGGCAGTTGTCCCAGTTTGTCGCCTACGTGCCATTTGCCCGACATCAGAGTTGTGTATCCGGCCTGCTGAAGCACTTCGCCAAATGTGAGCGACTCTTGGTTCAGATAACCCTGATAAGGAGGCAGTCCGAGGTCAACATTAAAGTATCCTACTCCTGCTTTGTGCGAGAACTGTCCGGTTATGAGCGATGCCCGTGTAGGGGCACTGATAGAGTTGTTGTAGAACTGGCGGAAGCGTATACCCTCGCTTGCCAGACGGTCGAGGTTTGGAGTGTGTATTTCAGATGCTCCGTAGGAACCAATGTCCGAGAAGCCGAGGTCATCGACCAAGATGAGTATGATGTTTGGACGCTGTTCGTTCTTCTGTGCGCTGGCCATAGCCGGCATTAGGGATGCTGCAATTCCTGTAGCGATGCCCACCGAATTCATTGTTACAAAATTTTTCATAAGTCTTCTGTGGTATTATTCCCAGTCTGGGTTTTGTTTTAAATTAGGGTTTAAGTCAATCTCTCTTTGAGGAACAGGGAAATGTATGTGCTTTGGCTGTGCCTGAGTCTTTCCGGCAGCCTTGAGCATCTTGACGTAATATTCTGCTCCTCGGCGCGAGAGGTCAAACCATCTCTGGTGCTCGTATATGAACTCCTTTCTGCGCTCCTGAAATACCGAGTCGCGGAAGTTGTCTTGCGACAGGGCAGGGGCAACGTCTGCCAGTTTTGAACTTCCTGCGCGCGAACGTACCTTGTCAACCGCATTGTAGGCCTCGGCTGTAGGGCCGTTTAGTTCGTTCAGCGCCTCGGCATAGATTAGCAGAATCTCGGAATAGCGGAAATAAGGGAAGTTTACCGATGACTCCTTTGGATTGCTGTTCGCATTCTCGTCGTGATATTTGTTCAGAAGTGGCACGCGCAGATGATAGTTCTTGCCGTCTACAGGGCTTACGATGTCGGTTACGAACGATATGTCGCGTCGCACGTCGGTTGGCTCGAAACTGCCGTACAGGTCGCTTCCCTGATGATATGCGTCGGCATTCTCTCCGCTTATTCCCGGCACCTCGTTTGTTGCCGATCTGACGGCGAGATAGTTGCCCACATAGTTTGAATATCCCTGATACTGAACCGAGAAGATATGCTCCTTGCCGTTCTTTGTTGCAGGATTGAAAGCATCGGCAAAGTCGTCGAACAAATCATACCAGCCGGTGTCGATAACTTCCTTGGCCTTGTCGGCTGCCAATTGCCATTGCTGACGGGTAAGATATACCTTTGACAGAAGAGCCTTGGCCGAGCCGGCAGTAGCGCGTCCCACATCGCTTGATGAATAGCCGTCGGGGGCAGGCAACTGTTCTGCGTCTTTGAGATCACTGATAATCTGCTCGTACACCTCATCCTCGGTAGCCTGCTTTATGTTCAGGCTCTCGGTAGATAGAGTTGTGGTTTCGTGAAGCACGAGAGGTATGTATTTGAACCATCTAATGAGGTTGAAATAGTGAAGTGCCCTCAGGAATTTGGCCTCGTTTACGAGTCGTTTCTGCACGTCGGCTGATATGTTGTTCGGTGAAATGGCTGAAATCTTGTCGATGGCTATGTTGGCACGGTTTATGGCTTTGTAACTTTCAAGCCAAAGTTCCTCCATGCGGTTGTTCGACACATCGTGGGTAAGGTTTGAGATTGCGCGCACGTGCGAGTTTCGGGCTCTCGGACCGGCCTCATAGTCGTCGGTGGCCATCTCCACTCCGATTTGTATCAGACCGTTGTAGAGCGATTGTCCGGCATCGTAGTGCAGTGTCTCATATACTGCGTTCACGGCCGAGATGGCATCGGCCTCTTTTGTATAGAAGTTTTCGGCAACAAGGCTTGAAGACGGCTCCTCATCAAGACTGACGCATGATGAAAGCGATAGGGCTATTGTGCCGGCAAGAAATAAATATCCGATATTTTTCATATTAGTCATCTTTCATTAAAAATTTAACAATATACCGAAGTTATAAGAGCGTGCTACAGGATATATTCCGTAGTCGGTACCTTGCGATACGGTGTTGTCGCCTGAAGTAACCTCTGGGTCGAAGCCCGAATACTTGGTAAGAGTTATGAGATTGGTTGCCGATACGTAGAGGCGCAGGGCCGACAGACCTATAGATCTCGCAATCTTTTTGTTGAAGTTGTATCCTAATGTCAGGTTCTTGACTCTCACGAACGAGCCGTCCTCGACAAAGCGGTCGGAGAATATAGGAGCCGGATCGAGTTTTGCCCTTGGCAGGGTAGTGCTTGGATTAGAGGTTGTGTAGCGGTTAACAGCCTCGGCTGCTGCATTCTGCTGGCCCGTATAAAGTGCCAGATATTGCGCGTTCTGGTTGAAGAGTTTGTTTCCCACCTGACCGGTAATCTGAATGTTAAGGTCGAATCCTTTGTATTCGAAGTTGTTGTTCAGACCAAAGATGAAGTCGGGCTGTGCGTTGCCAATGTCAGTACGGTCGCCAGATGTGGTATATGTTCCGTCGTCGTTGATGTCTTTGTACAGTTGGTCGCCGGCAACAGGCTCGGCCAGACCGGTGTATGTTCCCTTTGTCTCAATCTCGTCGGTTTGCAGAATTCCGTCTGTTACCGAGCCGTAGAATGTGCCCAGAGGCTTGCCGACCTCAACAATGTAGTTTCCGCTTGTGTACGATGTGGCACCGTTGCCAAGACTGAGCACCTTGTTGCGGTTTAGCGAGATGTTGAACGACGTATCCCATTTGAACTTACGAGTGAAGTTGTGGCTTGTCACGGCAAATTCGAAACCTTGGTTAGATACCGAACCGAAGTTTTGGAGTGACGAACTGAAGCCCGATGTCCATGGAATCTCCACGCTCAGCAGCAGGTCGTGTGTCTTCTTGTAGTAATAGTCGGCACTAATTTGCAGGCGGCCGTTCAGAAAATCAGAGTCAATTCCGAGGTCGAATTGTGCAGTGCTTTCCCATCCCAGTTTGCTGTTTGAGATGCGCGTAGGACTGAAACAAGTAACCTTCTGACCGAAAAAGTACGACGAACTGGCGAGGGTGGCAAGCGACTGGTAGTTTCCGATTTCCTGATTGCCGGTAACGCCGTAACTTGCACGCAACTTGAGGTTGCTGATGGTTCTTGCTACAGGTGCGAAGAACTCCTCCTTGCTCACAGCCCACGAACCGCCTACAGATGGGAACACGCCCCACTTGTTGTCTTTTCCGAAACGTGAAGAGCCGTCGGTACGCAGACTGGCCGAAATGAAGTACTTCTCCTTGAAGTTGTAGTTGATGCGGCCGAGATATGAAATCAGCGAATTCTCGCTTTCCGATGAACTTGGTGTAAGAGTTATAGAACCGCTCTCCAGACTGCTACTCTTCAGTTTGTCGGTCACGAAGTTCGAAGAGCCTGTCTTGGCAATCTCAACATGGTCTTGCTGTTGTGTAAAGCCGAGCAGAACGTCAAAATGATTATCCTTAATGCCGAAGTTGTATGTCAGCGTATTCTCGTTAAGCCACGAATATCGGTTAATGAAACCAAGTTTGGCAATACCGTCGGAGGCGCTACCCTCGTAGATGTAAGACGGAACATAACTGTTCTCCTTTGTATTTTCGGAGTTCACGCCAAACTGAACCTTTAACTTCAGGTTCTTTATAATCTCCCATTCCGAGAACGCCGTTGCCAGAATGTTGCTTTTTATGTTTTTGTTTGTCTGCTCCTTGAGCGATGCAATAGGGTTGGAAAACTCCATTTCGAACGGATTTCGCAGCGTGTAACTGCCGTCGGCCTCGTAAATCGTAGCTGTCGATGGCATAAGTATGATGCTGCTGACAACGCTGCTTGGGGCAACATTGGCCTTTGAGCGTGAAAGCGAGACATTTACGCCCACGTCTATCGATTTTGACACCTTGGCAAAGATGTTTGCGCGGCCGCTTAGACGCTCGTAGTCTGTGTTGATGATGATACCATCCTGATTGTAGTATCCCCCCGAGAGAGCATAACTTATTTTGTCAGAGCCTCCTGATATCGACAACTGATGATTGGTCTGGAAGGCGTTGCGGAAAGCCTCGTCCTGCCAGTCCGTGCCATTGCCGAGTGCATCGATTTCAGCCTGACTCTTGTACTGGTATTCTCCAAGGTTAGGATATGTTACGGCCAGCACTTCGTTTCGCAGAATGGCAAAGTCGTGAGCGTTGATGACGTCGTACTTCTTTCTGAGCGACTGCCAGCCCACGGTTCCTTCGTACGAAACCTTGGTCTTTTGGTTGAACGTTCCCTTCTTGGTTGTTACGATGACAACTCCGTTTGCGCCGCGAGAACCATATATGGCTGTGGCCGAAGCGTCTTTCAGTACCGTGATAGAGGCTATGTCGCCCGGATTTATTGATGCAAGCGGATTGGTTGCAGAGCCGCTCGTTGCTCCTGCCGATGTGTTGTCGCTGTAGATAGGGAATCCGTCGATGACATACAAAGGCTCGTTACCGCCCTGAACAGAACTTCCGCCACGTACTCGTATGCTTACTCCGCCGCCGGGCTGACCGCTTGTAGGTGTAACCTGTAGTCCGGGAATCGTTCCCGAAAGGGCAGAGTTGAACGAAGAAGTGGATACATTCTTTATGTTGTCTATGCTAACAGCCGAAACTGCTCCGGTAAGGTCGGCCTTCTTTTGTTTGCCGTAGCCTATGACAACAACGTTCTCGATGGCATTGAAATTCTCGTTGAGGCTTATCTCAATCTCATCGTTTGTGACCTCGTAGACATCAATTTCCTCATTGTTGTAGCCCGTATAACTTACAACGAGGGCGGTAGGATAATGCTTTACGTTGATGTTGAACTTACCGTCTATGTCGGTCGTTGTGCCTGTTGTAGTATTTTTGTCTCCCTTAATGCTGACGTGTGCTCCGATAATCGGTTCCTGAGTGCGTGAGTCCACCACTTTGCCTTTTAGATTCTGGGCAAGAGTAGTGATGCTTCCAACAATCAGCGACACCGCAATCAGCAGATATCGAAGAATTTGCTTATTCCTTTTTACCTCTGTCATGTTTTGTGTTTTTTAACCCAAATCGGTCATTAGAAATTTTGCCTTACATAATGTTCAGATAAGTATCCGGAGCCTATAAAAATATAAGCATAAAGTGCTAATGATTGACTCTGAATGATTAAACCAACTTACATTTTGCTACTTATTTTTTCTAATGACCGTTTTGGGTTTAATGATTAATATTCGTAAATTCTAAGATTTTGTTTTTTGTTTGGTGCAAAATTATGGGGATTTCGTATATCGTAAAATCCCCCCCGTGCGGTATATTGAAAACAAAAGTTAGGTATGAAAAATGCCCACCGCATAACCATGTAGTGGTGGAATAATACCAACAGTATGTGATATTTGCAAGATTATCGTAAAGTATTGATATCCAAAAAGAAAAGGCGTATAGGGCAATTTTGCAGATGGAAACCTGATATTGCTCTATACGCCAAGAAAAGAAAAATAACTGTATGGCAGACTTGTATTCTACGGATATATTTCTATCCAGCTGCTGCCCGAATTTCCGCTTTTGATGATGCGAATCTGCGTATTTATGCGCTCGCTCATCGTATCGGTATGGCTTATCACGCCAACCTTCTTGCCTTGCGACGACTGAAGCATGGAGAGAGAGTCGATGACGGTGGCGAGTGTGTCTTGGTCGAGTGTTCCGAAGCCCTCGTCGATAAACAGGTTGTTGAACGAGATATTGCGCGATGACAGCGACGACAATCCGAGGGCAAGACCAAGACTTATGATGAATGTTTCGCCGCCAGACAGAGACGTGGTGTCGCGAATGTCGTCGGCGCGGTCGTGGTCTATAACTCTGATGCCAAGCGAATTCTCTACGTGCATTAGCTCGTAGCGCCGGTTAAACTTTCTTATTTCGGCATTTGCGTGCTTTACAAGGAAACTGAGAGTGTAGCATTGTGCAATCTTACGCAGCGTTTTTCCGTCGCCGCCAATGGCATTGTTTATTGCCGTCCAGTTGTTCATCAGTCTTTTGCTTGCCGCCAGTTCGTCGGCTTTGCTGCCTAAATCCTTTACGGCTTTGTCGTGATTGTTTTTCTTTGCTATCAGTTCAATCAGCTCGTTGTTTTTGCAGCTTTTCTGCAAGTCTGAAAGTTCTGCCGTAAGCGCGTCTTTTTCCTTTTCCGGCTTGGCTTGCTGATGCTCTTCGTAATTCTTTTTCAGACTCTCGAGCACGGCTGCGGCCTCCACTTTGGCATTTGTTAGGATTTCTTTTTCTTTTCTTATCTGCTCCCAATTATCGGTAGAGTTCAGTATTATAGCAACATTCTCTTTTGTTTCGTTGTGATTGCGAAGCCAATCGTCAAGTTCGCTGGACTTTTGGCTGATGCTTTGACGCTGTTTCTTCTGCTGGTCGCAGAGAGTTTGTTGTTTGCCGTTGTGACTTCCCAGACTGGCTTTTTTGTTCGCAATCTCATCGTTCTTCGCCGTTACGTCTTTGTCGGCTTGTTCTTTTGCCGTTTTTAGCTGATTCTCAAGTGCGTCAGGGTCGACTCCGCCAAGTTCGTTCTTGTACTCGGTTTCCAGTTTTTGCAGAGTGAAGAGCGATTGTTTCTGAGCCTCTTCGGCAGCAGACAATGCTTTCGTCTTGCTTTCTAAATTCTCGGCGAGAGTAGGGCGTTGCGCCTTTGCCTCCGAAAGTTTTTTCTCACAATCGGACACATTTTTCGTTGCCTTCTGAATGTTCTCGTTAGCCTCTCTTTCGAAGTTGAGTTGTTTCTTTGCCGCGTTTTCTTTATCTTTGTTCAGCAGATTTATAGTCTTTTGGGTCTCGTTGTAGAAGACAATTTTCTGCTCCGTTTTTTCCTGTTCTTCTTTAAAGCGAGGCGCGATTTGTGTGAGTTCATCGATTTTGAGAGGCATCTTCGGATAGCTTTCGTGCAGAACACTAAGAGCCTTGTTGTACTCGTTGATTTCTGATTTCAGAGTCTCGATTTGCTGCGCGATAGCCTTAATTTCGCCGTTGTTTTTCTCTCGTTCGCCAGACAGTTTTTTCTCCGTTTCGCTTTGCTGGTTCAGAGCCGTTTTTTTCTCGTTCAGAAGGGTTTGCAAACCCGAAATAGCTTCGTCTAACAGCTTCTTGTCGGCGTATGGATGTTCTTTTGCGCCGCAAAGCGGACAAGCCTCGCCTTGTTTGAGACTTGTGCGATGCAGATTCCAGTTTTCGCTGTTCATCAGCGTAAAGCTGTTTTGCAGGATCTCTATTTCTGTTTTCAAACTGTTGATATTCAGTTTGTCAAGCTGCTCTGAAATTTCCTTGTTTCGGCTTTCAAGTTGTTGACGGATAGCAGTTATTTTTCTTTCGTCTTCCGTTTTCTTTTGGATATTGCTGATGATTTCCTTTGCTTTCTCGATGCTCTTCAGTTTGCTGTCGATTTCAGACTTTGTACTGTTCAGCTTTTCGATGTCGAGTCCTTCGATTTTCTTTTTTTCAGCGTCGAGAGCCTCGGATTTCTGTTTCACTTCATCGGCAATAAGACTTTTCTTTTTGCTGATTTCCTCATTAGTTTTCTGAAAGTCAGCGTTGGCTTTCTCCAAACGCTTCTCGGCTTCTTCTTTCTCTTTTATGTTGGCTTTCAGGGCTTCTTCGGCTTTCTGCAAATCCTTTTTTGCTGTTTCAAGAGCCTCGTTTTTCTCGCGCTGCGCATTCCGTGCGTTGACTATATTCGTTTTCAGTTCGCGCGCCTTGATTATGTGCGGAGCTTTCTCGTCAATCTGTTTTTGTGCAGTCTCGGCTTTCTTCTTCAGCGTTTCGAGACAGATGTTTTCTGCCTTGATTTCCTCTTCGAGACGGCTTATAGTTTTCTGATTAGTCTCAATCTCATTTTCGCGTTTGTTTATCTCTTTTGCCGAATTTTCAATTTCGCGCATGATTTCTACGGCAGGATGCAGTCTGTCGTAAAGATTCAGTTTCTTGACAGAATCCTTTATCTCTTCGAGATTTCTGTCGGCTTGCTCGTTCGCCTTTTTGCAGTCGTCGATTTCTTTCTGTTTCTTTTCGTTTTCGGTATACCAAAGAAGGGCTTTTTCTATGGATTTTATTTTGTCGGCGCGCTCTTTTTCTTCTTTTTCGAGCAGACTGATGCTTTCGTTCAGTTTTCCCAGCTCTTCGTCCGAGAGTCTGTTTACTTTCGCGCTCTCTACCGATGCCGAAATCTTGTTGTAACCCTCTACGGCAGAATCTCTTTTAGCCTTGATTTCGTTGGCGATGCGCGAGTATGTTTCTTCGCAGCCAACAAGTTTTTCGAGCAGCTCGTAACGCTCGTTTTCGCTGGTTGTGAGGAAGTTTGCAAACTTACCCTGTGCAATCAGAACGGTGCTCAGGAACTGCTCGTAGTCGAGTCCGATAATCTGCGGAAGGTCTTCCCACTCGGCTTGTTCCTCGGTCTGCTTGCCATTGGCAGAAACCAAGATTTTATAGAGTGAAGTCTGAACTTTGTCGTAGTTCTTTATCTTGAACGAGACGTGCCATTCGGCTCTGTAAAGCACACCGTTGTTTGCCAAGAATGTGAGCTTGCTGTAGCCGTGCTTCTTGCCGCGAGTAAGAATGTTGCGGCAGTCGGTAGGGGCGAGCCTGTTTTTCTCGGCATCGTTTTTGTCGCTGTATATCTTAATGCTCTGCTTCTCGCCGTTTTTCCTCGGATAGCGCGGCGCGCGGTTGTAGAGGGCAAGGCTGATGGCATCGAGCAGCGTTGATTTACCGCTGCCTGTCGGTCCGACGATGCAGAAGATGTTGCTGTTGCCCAATGCGCCTTCCTTGAAGTTTATCACTTCGCCGTCCGACTTGTCGAGTGAGGCGAGGTTTAGTATTTCGAGTTTTATTATCTCCATGTTGTTCAGTCGTTTTCTTCGTTCTTGATGCTTGCGAGCAGTTCTTTCAGCATCGATTCTTGTTCTTCGTTCATATCTGTTTTGTTGATGATGTAGAACGCTTCTCTGAGCGTGTCCATCGGGTCGCGGTTCAGAATGTCGTCGATGCTTTGCAGCTGGGTGTTGTCGGCTGTTGTCGGCAAGTCAGACAGCGGCATAACCTTCTGAATCTTGCAGAGGACCGCGTTCTTCCGGTTCACGAGTTCCTCGAGAGTGCTTATTTCGTCATTGCTCACGCTGTCCATCTTCACTTTCAGTACAACGTAGTCGAAATGCTCGTCGAGTTTGCCGTCGGTGCGGTCTTGCAGTTCCGCCTCAATTAGCTTCTCAAGCTTCTTCGGAGACAGCTCCTCGTCGCCCTCGGGCAGGATGCGCAGGCGGTGCTGAGGAGTGTAGACGAGTTGGTTTACGTTTGCTTTTCTGCCTTCGAACGTAACGAGGTCTACGCCGTGAGTATAGTCCTTCTCGGCGAACGACATTGGCAGAATGCTGCCCGAATATCGTGCCCAGTCGGTGTTCCAGATGCGCTGCCGCTTGTGAATATGTCCGCATGTAAGATAGTCGGGATGATTGCTCCAGCCGTCCATATTCACTTCTTCCTGACCGCCTATTACTATTTTCTCGCTCGCATCGTTCTTGGCGATGTCGGCTCCTGTGGCATACATGTGCGCCATCATCAGCAGAATGCCGTCGGGGTACAACTCGCGTGCCCGTTGGGTAAGTTCGCGGATAAAGCCGTTCACACCTTCCGAGTAGTTTTGGCTTTGCACGATGTCGCTTCTGAGGTAGGGCACGGCAAGCACTATAATCTCTTCGCCCTCCTTGTTCCTTATCGGAATTATAAGGTCGTCGTAGTTTACTATGCGCCTTCTTTCGCCGTCGTCGCCGTTCTCCCAGTCTATGCGTATGTTTCCTCTTATCTCGACCTTGTGGCGCGTGAGGAGTGCGCGCGGTGCTTCGAGACGGTTGGCCGAATCGTGGTTTCCGGCGGTTATTACAATCTGCATATCGGGGTATTGCTGAGTGGCATCGGCAAGAAAGTCGTAGAATGACGATTGCGCGTTAGCCGACGGGTTGCCGTTGTCGAATATGTCGCCGGCAATTAGCAGGGCATCAGGCTTTTGCTCATCAATCTGAGTCAGAAGCCAGTTCATAAAGTGCTTGTGCTCTGGCAGTCGGTCGTTTCCGTGGAAGAGGTTGCCCAAGTGCCAGTCGCTTGTTGCTATAATCTTCATAAAAAAATACAAGTGAAACAGATTGTACAAAGTTAGCAAACAAAAACGAATCGGGCAAGAAAATCCGTGCCGAAGATATTTTTCTTCCACAGGAAAGGCAACAGAAAAAGCGCATCAAAAAAACGATGTGTTGATTGATGCGCTTTCAGAAAAATGAATTTATGAAGTTATTTAAAAACCTTCTTTCCGTTGATTATGTAGATTCCGTGCTGTGTGGAATTCTTTACCCTTGTTCCTGAGAGAGAGTAGACAGATTCGTCAGCGTTGTCGTCGCATATCTGCTGAATACCAGTTGCCGAAACCAGCATAATCTTCTTCAGAGTGAGTCCGATGCCTTGGATAACGATACCTTTCTGCTTCATAGTGTTGGCAAACTCCTCTGTGAGTGTGACGGTTGTTACATAGATGCCAGAAGTGCTGGTTATATCAACCTGCGGAATAAGCTGATTAGCCCAGCCGCCGTCGAACATCTGCATGCAATGCGTAGTGCTGTTGGTGTTTGGAGTAGTAACAATCACCAGTTTGTCGCCAGCCTTAACGTTTTTAAGCTGGTCTGCGCTGAGTGATGTACCGTTGCCCCATCCAAGTACTTTCGAGCCGTTGAATAGCGTTGTTCCACCGCTTGGGGTAGTGCTAACTTTGCTTGTCTCAACCTCGGCAATGTCAGCCTTGTCGTAGCCGTATGGAGTTGTTGCGCCAGACTTTACTCCATCGAGGAAATACTGGCACTTTACAGTCATGTTGTTGTTTCGGTCGAAGAGTCCGAACTTCTCGCTGCCGTTGCCAAACGCATTGTTGTCCCAGATGAAGGCTGCAAAACCGCGCTTGCGAGCCTCAGATACGAGAGTCTTGATGTAGTACGTCATGTTGGCGTGAATGTTGCTGATTTCTGTTGCCGAGCCTGTGTAGTGGTCGGACACTCCGTACTCGCCGATAACAACTCCGTAGCCTTTCTCCCACCAAGTGGTGCTTACCCGTGCGAAAAGGTCGGTCATTGTCTTTTCGTTATCTGCCGGAACGCTGCCTTTGCTCTTGTAGGCATCGCCCCAGTAGTAATATGATGAACCTTCGGTATTTCCGCTGCAATAGCTGTATGGCTGATAGTAGTGGAACTCAACGCTCAGACGGTCGTCCACAACATCCGTCGGGATAACCAGCTTGCCGCCCAGACCGTAGTTAGGGTCGCAGGCGTATGTCTGTACGATGAGGTTGCGGTAGTAGTTCTTACCGCCAGTTGCTCTCACGGCATCGACAAAATCCTGATTGTAGCCGTTCTGCACGCTCAGGTTCTCTTCTGTCGGAGCTTTCCATTCCATTGTAACCTCGTTTGTTCCGGCAAAGGCAAGATGTTCGTCGTAGTCGCGGAAGGTTGTGGCTATGTTTGTCCACAGAGCCTTTTCCATCTTCTTTATCTGTGCCTGCTTTGTATATAGCGGATTGCTTTCGAGGTAATAATCGTGATGTGTGTTGATGATGACATACAAATCGTTGCTGATGCACCAGTCAACCACCTGCTTTACGCGAGCCATCCAAGTAGGGTCTACGGTCATTGTCTCCTGATTAGTGATGTGTCCAATCCATCTTACAGGGATTCTGATGGCATTAAAACCTGCTTCTTTCACAGCCTTTATCTGGTCTTCTGTTACCTTAGGGTTTCCCCAAGCCGTTTCCCATGTATTGGCATCAGTCTGATAGATATTATAGAATGTCCATGTCGTGTTGTCCCATGTTCCGCCTGCGCTCTCGAGCGAGTTGCCCAGATTCCATCCGGCAGATACGTTCTTGCACCATTCCTGTGCGCTCATGGTCATGCCAGTCTTGTCGGGATTTACGTCTGTGCTTGCGGCGAACGCTCCCGTACACGAAGCGGCAAATGCCAATAGAGTAAAGATTTTGTTCATTGATTTTATATCTTTGGTTATTAAAATTGTATTCGTTTATTGAAAAAAGAGATTTATCAGTTGATTTGCGTTAGCAAAAATATGAAATAGCATTTACCGAACCAAACATTTATTGTTAAAAAACTTAAAATATATGAGGGTGGAAGGGGGGAGTTGAGAGTTGAAAGTTGAAAATTGAGAGAAAGTTGAAACTTTTTAATGGGCTGATGACAATGTTTTTTGAGAGAAAGTTGAAAATCTTAAGCATTTAATTATTTGCTCGGACAAATGACAAAGATAATTGATTATGCGTATATGGAAGCAAAACGGTTGATAGATTCATGGTAATTCAAACTATATTGAAGTAAGCCGATAGTAAGGGGGTAGTAAGGGGATAGCAAGGGGATAGCAAGGGGGAAGCAACGGAGAAGGTGCGGAGAGACAATAGCATGGGGATTGTAAGCAGAACTGTGTCAAGTTAAAATCCTTTATTATATCAGGTTCATCAGTTTGACACGATTTAAATCGTGTCAAACTGGAGAATGTAAAAATCTGAATAACTTTCTATATTACCAGTGCTTTTAATGGTGGACGGAATGTCTCCTCGTCGATCTTCGGGGTTACATGCTGGTAGAACTCGTTCTCCATGAGTGGGAATCTTTTCTTGAGATAACAAAATGTGGTAACTATTCAGCGAATCTGCAAGTGTAGTTTTTTTGAGCGATTTCTTTGCGAAAACAAATTTCAGATTGTTCTTTCTTTATCAAATTCAATCTGCACTGATTTTTGCAATGAATTAGCCCTTCAAAGGCATACAAAAGCTATTCGCTGAATAGTTACAAAATGTGAAAGAGCGAAGCCTGATCTGGACTTTTTAGAGTGGACTCTTGTTTTAAAGAAATGTCAGAAATCCAGACGATAGAAGATGTTCGGCAGAGAAAGTCCTGATTTGTCTGTACGTACATCGAGAGTGCCCAAATCAAAGCGCTGGTACAAAGGGGTCTCAGTCTGTAATATGTTCAGTCCCTCAAAGGCGAAAGTATGGCTCACATGTCGCCTGTTAATCTTGTAACTGATGGTCAGGTCAACAATGCCAGACGGGGCAAAACGTTGTGAAAAAGCCTCGTTGTCTTTGTAAATAGGATTGTCATCAATTATACCAGCTGCTATGTTGGCACGCATCTGTTCGACGTCAATAGGTGTATATCTCAAACCTCCTTGGATGCTGTACTTGACACTGACATTCAACATGTTCTTGCCAATCATCCACTCCTTGCCACCCAGAATCTTGAACATGAAACCACGATCGTAGAGTTGATTGCGCCAGACCTTGTCTACACCTCTGTACTGCGATTTGTAGAGCGAGAAGTTTGTCTGTCCGAAGAAGCCGCGATTCATATAGTGTTCCAAAGTGATGTCGCCGCCATAGTTGCGAGTATTTCCTTTGTTGACCAATGGTTCATCAGTATAGAAAAAGTAGCGGTTGGTCACACAATACGTGCTGCCGTCTATACCAACGGGAGTGTCGAACCCATACTCATAGTAGGCGTTCATGCGCAGGGTCAGGTTGCTGTTCAGCTTGTGCACGTAAGTGGCATGTAGATGATGTGCTTTAGTCAAGCCGAGATCTTTATTTGCCAGATTGCCATCCGCGTTGCGGTAGAAGTATGCATCGAGTTTCTCTATCATAGAATGCAGCCCATAGCCCATAGAAAAACTGTTTTTCTCGTCAGGATCCCATTTCAGGCTGGCACGAGGTTCTACCGAGAAGTCTTTGGATAGCAGGAAGTAGTTGCCTGCAATACCTGCCGAAAGGCTGAAATAGTTGCTGACCCTGACGAGGTTTTGACAGAATATATTGGCAAGACCGGTATCATCCTTCATCTTGGTATATTCGTACATGGTGCTGACAGGAGCATAGAGCTGATCAACGGACTTGTATGCGAGATTGAAGAAACGGTGAGAATACTCACCGCCTAACTGTATGAGCCACCTGTCGGTTACCTGCTTTGACAGTTCCGTATTGAACAGCAGCCGGTCTTCGTTCACCTTCTGAATACTGAATAGATATTTCCGCTCAGGTTCTTCGTATGCCAGTGGCTGGCTGATAAAGCCTTCGGCAGAACGCTCCAGCCCATAATAATAGATGTCATTCTTTAAGTGTTGCATATTATAGGCCGCTGTTGTTCTCCATGTCCACTTGTTGCCTAAATGTATTTTGTGAGACACTCCAACTAACAATTGAGCCAGTTTGGCATCATTGTCAGAAGCGTCATAGGCAGAGTGCGTGTCTTCTAAATTCATGCGTTCATCCCAAGTTGTATCATAGAATCCCAAACCGAAGATAGAAAAAGTGCCTGCTCGTTTGGTCGGGAACATCAGTTTTGCGGAGAAGTCCTGAAAATCGACGTGTGCCCCGTCTGTATCAATAAGGTTCAGTTTGTCCACGAGCGACGTGAAACCATAACGGTAGTTCACGATGTAACTACTGTTGCTTTTGCGCGAGATAGGTCCCTCAAGGGTCAATTCCTCCGACACTGTACCGATTTGCAAGATGTTTTCATGCTTGGCATTGTTGCCCGTACGCATCTTTACATCAAATACACCACTGAGGGCATTGTTGTAGTTGGCATTAAAGGTGGAAGTGAAGAAGTCGCTGTTGCCGATTACATTCGAGTTCAGTGCACTCACCAGTCCATAGCCGGCATTCCATGTGTCGTTAAAGTGATTGGGCGTAAAAACCTCCACACCCTCAATGCGATACTGCATTCGTTCTGGGGCATTTCCGTGTATGGACAGTCCACTGCCGTCAGCCTCTCCTGAAATTCCCGCAAAGGACATAACCAGACGTGCCGGGTCGTTATATCCGCCCGCAAATCGGCTCGCCTCCTCCATGGAGAGCATAACTCCGCCAGTCAGCACTGCGGGATTGACTGTTGCTTCCTTGTTTACACGAGGGCGCACCACAACCTCCGTCAGTTCGGTATTGTTTTCTCGCAATTGGATATCTATAACCACCTCCTTGACGCCTGCCACGAGTACCTCCTTCATCACGTTTGGTTCATAGCCCACGTATGATGTTTCGAGAGTGTAACGTCCCGATTGTGGAATGTCGATGCGGAAGTTACCTTCAAGATCGACAACGGAGCCTGTCCCGGTCTCGACAACCTTTACGGTGGCGCCAATAAGTTTTTCACCACTAATGGCATCAGTAACAGTTCCTCGCACGGTTTGTGCCTGGATATTCACTACACCACATATTGTCAAGATGGTGGCAAGAATCAGATTCTTATTTGTTTTCATAATATATTCGTTTTAATGGATATCAATTTAATGTTCTTTCAAGGCATCAATGAACTTGTCAATCTTCTCTTTAGTGATGTGCTGCATTACCACAATATGAGCCAGTTCACCGCCAAAGTTGTCATCATATCCTTGTGCAAGCGTATAAAGGCTGACAATCTCAGTAGATGGACGACGAAAGAATACGGTATTGCTATAGTCGTTGACCCATGCTGGCCATCCTATCTTGTCAAGCTGCAGCTTGAGGTATGCCGTGCACTCCATCATCTGCGTTGCCTGCTCTGCCCATTTCTTTGTTCCAACTTTCTGTATGAGCCACCAGAACTTGAGAGGCTGAACAGCATCACGCGAGCAGTTTATCATGCGCATATTTCCATTCAGGTAAGTCACGTTGAAGTCTGCCTGATTGTTATATACGTCACGGGTACAAAGGAAAAGTCCCGAAGGAGAATCTATACCGAAAAACTTATGTCCGCTGATGGCAATACTCTCGAAACGCATGGCCTCGTGGCTCACCATATTGCGATATTTAGTGAATGGCAGATAGCCGCCAAACAAAGCAGCATCCACATGCCGATAAACAGCTGGAATCTCCTTGTGACGGTCAAGGACGGCATTGAGAGCCTCCATGTCATCAATAGCACCTTTGAAAGTTGACCCCATAGCATAGACCATGAGAACGGGACGAGAGATGTCAAGTGCTTTCTCCAATTCCTCGGGTATCATACGCCCCATCTTGTCACTCTTTATCAAACGCATATCAAGATTCTGAAGATGAGCAAGACGCATGTTTGAATAGTGTGCTTCATCACTCACATAGACGATAGGCTGCAACTTGGTCTTGTTCTTCAGATAGTTCGCCCCGAAATAGATTCCATGGCTGTTGCCGTCTGTTCTACTATGGGTCACGATGCCCCATACGTTGTTATTGTCAAAACCATAGTATGGTGCAAAAAAGTCAATAACTTCACGTTCGAAAGCATGAGACGACATACGCCAAGGCTCACCAGACATAGGGTCACCGGCATTGTTCAGGTTAATACTTTCCAAACCAGTGGAAATATACCACTCATAGAAATCATGCATTTCAGACTGCTGGTTAACGGGATAACCGAAGTAAGTCTGTTGTCCAGATTTCCACGTTCCCACCCATTTGTCGAGTTTGTCAAAACCTGATGTTTGGGCTACCGCTATGCTCTGCATACCGATGAACATAGTCGTTAAGATTACTGCAAACTTTCTCATAGCTATCTTATTCAACAAGTTCAAAGTGTTGGAAGTCCTTGCATGTTGTCCAGTCACCTCCCCATTCAAATCCAGCCTCAGTGAAGAGACGGAAACAAAGATCTTCGTGGTCTATCTTGTAGGGAAACTCCTTTGTTCGGTCGCAATATTCAGCTGCCGTAGCAGGCTGTATGAAACGCGAACCATCTTCCCTGTCCTTGTAGTAAGGATTGTAGAGAGTGTTGATGTCAACAGCCAGACCTCTGGCGTGTTTTGACAATTTCGTAGTACCAGCTATGGCACGATAGCAGAAGCATGAAGAGTTATTGTCTCGCATCTGAGTCTCGTCGTCGGCACCATAAACATCTGGCAGCAGCATACGCTGGATGGGGTATTTAGCATCAAACAGTTGACGCAAAATTCTTGCGACCTTGTCTGCTATCAGTTTGTTGCATACCATTTCGCCTATGTGAATCTTTTCGTCATAGTCCCAATGAAGGGCACGTATGTGCCGCAAGTCACTACGTTGTATATATGGATTCTCCTTATAAGTCTTGTCCTGCATACGTTGCCATACTTCATCGGGAATCGGGTCGGCAGCAAAACATTTGTCCACTCCTCCGAAAGCCTCAATAGCTTCAAGACTTACGGTTTCTCCCGCCTGCCATTCAAGCAACACTGTCGTGTCAGGAGAAACCGAACTGTCATTGCTGTCCTTGCACGATGACAATACATAAACTCCGCAAATGAAAAATGCAGCAAGAAACCAATACTTGTATGTCCGTTTCATAACCCTTAGAATTTATTTTCTGATACTGTTTTTTAGCTTTAAAATTCGTCGAACACTCTGATTGATGCGTTCTTCACTGATTGTTCCGTTGTTTACGGCCGAAACAACGGCATCAAACGCTTCAACGAAATTATTCGGTACGAGAACTATATCCACACCTGCCTGTATGCACCCTATGGCTGCTTCCGTATTGGTGTACTGCTGCATTATGGCTCCCATCTCCATGGCATCAGCGACAATAATATTCTGATAGCCTAATTCTTTGCGCAATTTGTCTTGAAGAACGACTGATGACATTGTACTTGGAATTTCACTACCTGTTACATTTGGAACCGCAATATGTGCGGTCATTATTAACTGACATCCCCATTGGATGCCCGCTTTGAAGGTAATCATTTCGCACGACAGCATTTCGTCCCATGTCTTCAAGCTCTGCGCATAACCGTAATGCGTGTCGGCTTTTGTATCGCCATGTCCTGGGAAATGTTTTATACAACCAGTCACGCCAGCATCCTTCAATCCTTGAAGATAGTTTGTTACCATCTGAGCTGCAACCTGCGGATCACTGCTGAAAGCCCGATTGCCGATGACAATGTTGTCAGGATTTGTGTTGACATCTGCCACAGGGGCAAAATCTATGTCAAAGCCGTAATAGTGCAAATAACTTCCGATAGTATTGCCACACTCGTAGGCATTGCTTGGATTGCCGGTTTGTCCAATGGCAGACATCGATTCATATTTCTTTACGTCAAAATTACTGTTTTTTGCAATACGCGCTACACGTCCTCCTTCTTCATCAACACATAGTAGCGGGGAGCCTTTAAGTTTGCGTATCTGTTCAATGAATTTAGTAAGTTGCGACCCATCATTGATGTTGTGGGCGTAAAGTACGATGCCGCCAACTGGATATTTCTCGTTAACATCCTGCATTGTCTCGTTTACGACTTGCAGTTTCAAGGCAGCAAGATTAGCAGTCTTGATTGTTGTGTCAAGAGCTTCAGGACGCACATAGAACAATTGTCCCACTTTCTCTCGTAAAGTCATCTGTGAGAGCTGTGCCTCCACTTCATCTGTCGGTATCTGCGTAGATGTTGTTTCGTCATCATCGGAACACGAAGTCAAGAAGGCTGCACAAACTATCATAATTGCAGCACATCTCCATAGAATTATATTTTTCATACTCATATTGTGTTTTTAATTCATTGGTATCTCAGGATGCTGCACAGCCAATGGCAGATCCTTCTGTGAGAGATAGAACATATAGAGTATAACAGGCTTAGTGCCACGATTCTCTCCATGATGAATAGTACCCACCATTTCTACTACAGCCTCACCCTCGTGTACAACCTTGGTCTTGCCGTCCTGACCAATGATTGTCAGTTCTCCCTGCACAAGTACGCCGTAGTTCATTGCCACGTGGTGATGCCATCCAAGTTTCATGCCTGGAGGAAAAACATACTTTACCGCTACGAGTTCTGGGCGACCCTGAAAATAGTCGGGCAGTTCCACACCATCCCAGCTCTGGCTGGTACGTATTAGTTCCTCTGCCTCTACTTTTGGCTCGGGAAACTCGTTCTCCGCATGAGCCTTCTCGCAGGCAGTCATGCCGATGCAAACGGTAATTGCGCTGCATAAAGCAAGGAAGGCGGCGAACATCCATTTTCTAATTCTTTTCATAATTATTTGTTAAAAACATCTGTATAATCAGTTTCTTTCGAAACTAATATGTCTCACTTGCAACACTCTATAAAATTTCTGAATAGAGGCATAGCCGTTTCGTAGGGCATAAATTGAGAAGCGTTGGCATTGTTCACACCTTTGCCCAAATGCTTGACAATGGCGGCTTCGGGGTGGAACTGTACAGCTACGGCACAACGCTTATCCTTGCGTTCGATGCCCTCGATGGTCTCAATGCCCGAAACGCTTGTAGTGGCAGTTACGCTTAACGGAGTGCCATCTACACTTAGTATAGCCTGATGATGCCACGAAGGAACTGCTGTCAACGTAGTGGTGCCGAACATTTTAGCCAAGTGCGAATCGCCGGCTAATTTTACATCGTGAGGGGTGTAGTCGCGATAGGTTTCGCCTTCACTCTTTTCTCTGCGATGTTCATAGTTATAGTCCAGGTTATGAGAGGCAAACCATACAGGCAAATCCTGTATCATGGTTGCGCCCGACACCACACCGAGCATCTGCGAGCCACGGCAAAATCTTAAAATTGGAATGTCGTGGTCGAGACAATACGCCATTGTCAGATAATCCGAAACATCACGTGCTGCATTAGCCTTTATTCTTTACCTGTTACAGGAATGCCACCGAAGAGGTGTCTTCCATGCCGACGCTCCGGGCGGAAACCCATTTCATCTTTTACCGCCATGACCGAAGGAGCCGCCAGACGAGTTTCCCCGTTCCCATTTGCATATTCGTAAGAAAACTTAAAGCCAGCCATTGTGGCCAGAGAACCATCCTCGTTGAAAGTGAAACGGAAATTCCACTTGTGATCAGGATCTTCCTGATTATCGCTGTCGATGTAGGTCATCCTTGAAGGCAACCTGTCAGGTCCGATACCCATCAGCCCGATAAATGGCAAGAGAAAGTAGCTGTCTCCTACCGTTGGGAAACCATGGTATATGCCCCACTGCTTATATTTATTGGGGTAATCGGCATCATAGTAATACTTATATTTATAGAAGACTGAGTGCTTCGTTTCATTTTCGGTTCCCTCTCCATCGTAAGTCAAATATTGCAACAGGCCATCTTTCCAGTCAAAGGTAACTTTATAATTCCATGTCATATAGAGTCGTTCCCCATCACTAGTTTTGTCAATTACTCCAGATGTTGAGTAAGACGACAGATGACCTTCGCTATCATAATTGAACGAGTTCTTTTCGGATATAGCATAATTGTCTTCTTCGTATTCGGTATCAAGAAGTGTGATAAAACCTTGATTATTATATTTGACCGAATGGAATTGGGTGCCTGTCTCACCATCGGAGATCTTCCAGGTCTCTATTATTTTGTTTGCAGGATAGTCGAAGGTGTACTGCTCTTCCATGTCGTCATCCGAGTAGGTGATAGATTCAAGCACACCATCGTCCGAATAATGCAACTCTCTACTGCTGAATGATTTCAGTCGCAGACCGCTCTCCTTGTCTATAATACCAGTCAGGGCAGATACATTGTCAACGCCACTGCTGCCATTGTCATCATCATTGTCACATGATACGAAACTCACACTTATTGTCATGGCTATCATGACTGCCATTAAACTCCATAAAAAATCCTTTTTCATGTCAATTTATTATTAGTTGGTTTACTGTTGGACATTTCTACGCATCTGTTAATATCCGATTGAGATTTGTCCTATCCATATATATATATATGTTTTGCTGGTGTCAGAAAGTCAGAAATCATGACTTTTTAGCATTGTTTACCCGCAAATTTATAAAAATAAAAATAAATATAAAAATAAAAATAAATGATTTTTTCTTATATTTGCCCATGTCTTGTTACAATTTTAATGGGTTTTAGTAGAGAATTTTTAATTTTTTAGCGTTATATATTATGAATAAGTTCGGATTACGATTTCTTGGAAATGTTAAATGTTGGGTGTTTACTTTCATCCTCATTTGTGGGACAAGCATGTTTACGGCATGTAGCGACGATGATGACACCCCTGTGATTGAATCAGAAGAAACACAGCAACTGGCAGACTACACCATTATCTATTATGGTCATGGCGGCGGTAATCTTGACGATTGCCTTGTAGGTGATATGATTGAGTTTTACGGTGCCGATGATGACTGCTACAAAAACGTTAATGTATGTGCGCTCTACAAGTACTCGACAGATATTGACATGATTTCTCAAATGTATTACTATTATAATTACACAGAGTACAAGGAACTGCTCAAGAAACTTTTACCCTTTGCCGGCAAAAGCGTACGTTATGTTATTGATGACAAGATAGACAGGTCATTCTTGGAATCAGATGTCGAAGATATCGCTACTGTTCCTGGTATTACAGATATATATGGCAATGACAATGCTGATATAACCAACCCGGATTCGCTTACAAACTTCATCAACTGGGCTGCTTCTGTGCGTCCGGCAAAGAAGTACATCCTTATACTCAGCGATCATGGTGGTGGCTATCAGCCTGATGATGAACTGCCAGAAAATGTTGCCGCAGCAAGAACTCGTGGCGTGATGTACGATTGTGGGCATAACGACAAACACTTCTCCGCCAAGACACTCGCACAGGCTATCGGAGCTGCCAAAGTGCGTCCGGCTTGCGTATATCTGGATGCCTGCCTGATGAATTGTATAGAGTATCAGTTTGAGTTGGCTCCGTACTGTGACTATCTTGCCCTATCTACCTTCCTTGTACCAGGTCAAGGAGGCGACTACTCCGCTCTTATTAACACCCTCAGTCAGAACCCTGACAATTTGGAGAATGCTCTGAGCACGTATGTTAAGACTGTTATAGATAACTGGGACAAGGAAGCAGAAGAAGACAAAGAAGAGGAAGTGTATCATGATATGACCATCACATGCACTGCCAACCTTGATGTCTTTGGACGTGAGTTAAGGGCATTTACCGACCGTCTAATTGCAGCATACCAAAGCGGCGATGCCGAAGTGAAAGCTAATATAGACAAGTGTACCGCCGGAGCATACAAGGTCGAAACGCAATGTCCGAACTACGATTTATTTCAATACATGCTGTCGTTATGTATGCTATTGCCCGAGTTGTCAACAGACGCTCTTTGGGAAGCGTCCTACAAATCTGTGGTCTATGAGCAGTCCAGCAAATGGCTTCACGAGAACGGTCTGCCCGTCGGTTGCAGCATTCTGCTTGGCTGTCAGGGACATTACTGCTATAATTCGGGGAAATGGCAAGGTTTCTATAATGCAGACGGAACCTATGAATATTTGTCAAACGGCACACTAAAGACAGGCACTCCGTGGGGCTCCACCCTCGATGATACCTATGGACAGTTGCGCTTTGACCGGATAACTGGCTGGAGCCGTTGGCTAAAAATAAACGAACAGGAGCCTAACCTTGAATGTTTCAGCGGCTACGATCCGTTCGCTACATTTTTTACAGACGAAGAATAACCGGCTAATGATTAAAAAGGTTGTTGGTGTAAAATGGAGCTTAAATAGAATGTTTCATCTTGTCACAGGCAGGGTAAAACGAATACGACAAAAAAGCAAAGCTTTGAACGAGTCGAACGAAAGCTTTCGTTTTACAAATCTAAAGCTTTAGCTCATGCCGGTGAAAGCTTTGATGATTATGAGCCATAGTTTTGAGACTGTAAGATGAAAGCTATGGCTCATAAATCTGAAATAGCATATTGTATAGCAATAAAATATAACTAAACCATGATTAGCTTAATCAAGAAGAGGGGTATTAACTATCTTCTTATTCTTTTGTGTCTCACTTGCAACACTCTATAAAGCTACGGAATAGAGGCATCGCCGTTTCGTAGGACATAAATTGAGAAGCGTTGGCATTGTTCACACCTTTGCCCAAATGCTTGACAATGGCGGCTTCGGGGTGGAACTG
>NZ_KL370875.1:76743-80481 GCF_000702225.1 Bacteroides sp. Ga6A2
TTTTCTCTGCGATGTTCATAGTTATAGTCCAAGTTTTGAGAGGCAAACCACACAGGCAAATCTTGTATCATGGTTGCGCCCGACACCACACCGAGCATCTGCGAGCCACGGCAAAATCCTAAAATTGGAATGTCGTGGTCGAGACAATACGCCATTGTCAGATAATCCGAAACATCACGTGCTGCATTATAATCAATCTCTGATTTTATATGGTGCCAATCTTCCTGCACGGCATAGAGACTTGGCGATATGTCCTCGCCACCCGAGAATATCACGCCGTCTACATCACGAAGCACTTCGGCAACATTAGAACCGTCGTAAGCTTTGGCACGCACAAGCAGACCAGCATCATTGCTCAGATATCCGATACCATTGGCATCGAGTTGGTTAGCCGATACTGAACTGCCTTCATAATCTATGTACGAAGCCTTTACCTGCGGCAGCACCGTTACATTAACGCCAGCCTGCCTGAAAGCCTCTACTACGTTAGTGCAAAACTCATTATCAGTATCTTCTCGCCACGCAATGGCGATTTTCAACTCTTTATGATTATCGTCTCTGCTTGTTTTCGAACATGCGCCACAGAGTATGACAAATATTACGGCTATATGCCAAATTTTTAGTTGTTTCATATTTTTTTCATAACAATTTCTTCAAACTCCAACTACCGACTTTTCGTCCGTCGTGTTCAATTTCGCACTCATGAAATATTTCGTAGCCTCGCTTGGTATAGAAGGCAAGATTATCTTCCGAGTTTGTGAAGAGAACCATCTCGCGGCCACCCCGTTGGCGGACATAGTCCTCCTGAAATGCCAGGAACTGGGTGCCGATGCCTTGTCCTTGGAAGTCCGGCTCGACCTCAAACATACTGAGATACCATACGCCCCGATTTGTTTTCTGATAGTCGTGGCAAGGTTTGCATGCCCCTTCGTCCATGGCGAGATAGCCGTTCACGTTCTTCCAGTTGGCGGCCAAATATACCTTCCAGCCATCGTTGATAAAACTCTCCCATAACGATGGCGGCTGAAAATCCGGGGACTCCAAGGTTGCACGCCCGACAAGATGTCCCTGCTGACGCGCCGCCAGCAGGTCGGCCTTGCCGAAGTTGCTCTTCATTACGCAGTTCATAAATGCGTGCAGACTTCTGAACCGCTCTTCATCGTCTGGGAAATAGAGCGCAACGTAGGCATAGTTGCGATAGGCACGGGCGGCGAGTGTCACTGCCGCCTTCAGTTCTTCGCGTTTAAGATTTCCGAATTCGATATCCATATTAGCCTTTATTCTTTACCTGTTACAGGAATGCCACCGAAGAGGTGTCTTCCATGCCGACGCTCCGGGCGGAAACCTGTTCCATCTTCTACCGTCATTACCGAAGGAGCAGCCAGACGAGTTTCCCCGTTCCCGTTTGCATATTCGTAAGAAAACTTAAAGCCAGCCATTGTGGCCAGAGAACCATCCTCATTGAAAGTAAAACTGAAATTCCACTTGTGATCAGGGTCTTCCTGATTGTCGTTGCCGATGTAAGTCATCCTTGAAGGCAACCTATCAGGCCCGATACCCATCAGCCCGATAAATGGCAGGAAAAAGTAAGTGTCGCCTACCGACGGGAAACCATGGTATATGCCCCACTGCTTATATTTATTCGGGTAATCGGCATCATAGTAATACTTATATTTATAGGAACCTGATGACTTCGTTTCATTTTCAGTTTCCTCACCATCGAAAGCCAAATACAGCAACAGGCCATCTTTCCAGTCAAAGGTGACCTTATAATTCCATTCCAAATAGAGTCGTTCCCCATCTTTAATTCTGTCAATTACTCCATATAATGAGCAAGACGACAGATGACCTTCGCTATCATAATTGAACGAGTTCTTTTCGGAAGTAGCATAACCTTCTTCTTCGTAATCGGTGTCAAAAACAGTGATATATCCTTGGTTGTTGTATTTGACCGAATAGATTTGGGTGCCTGTCTCACCATCGGAGTACTTCCAGGTTTCTATTATTTTGTTTGCAGGATAGTCGAAGGTGAACTGATCCTCCATGTTGTCATACGAGGCAGTGACAGATTCAAGCACACCATTGTCCGAATAATGTAACTCTCTACTGCTGAATGATTTCAGTCGCAGACCGCTCTCCTTGTCGACGGTACCAGTCAATGCCGGTGGAAAGCCAGCGCCATTGCTGCCGTTGTCATCATCGTCGTTGCAAGACACGAAACCCACACTCATTGTCAAGGCTATCATGATAGCCATCATGCGCAAAATAAACTTGTTCATATCAAAATATTAAATTAGGTGTTAAATACTAATTACTTGCTGTCTGTGGCATATTCGTAGGTGTACTCCCAGCCGTTGGCCTTAGCCACAGAACCGTCGGCATTGAACTCGTAACTGCAAGGATAAGTCTCTGTACCGTCATTTCCGACAGTACCTAACTTGTCTTTATAGTTGAAGGTAACAGACGAAGGCAACTTGTCAGGTCCTATGCCCATAAGTCCGAGATAGGGGAGAAAAATGGAGTTGTTATCGCCGAAGACGTAGAAGTAAACCCATTGCTTGTGCTTATTCACATATTCCGTGTCGTAACCGAACGTATAGACAGCCGACCAAGTCCTTGCATTCTCTAAGCCGATATCTTCGTATGCGATTTCCTTCAAGAGACCATTCTCCCAAGTCAGCGTGACCTTTTCAATCCAACTGGCAGTATATGGCTTACCCTTTTCAATACCGGTCTCTTCTCCTGATTGGGTCATGGATGTCAGATGTCCATCCTTGTCGTAGGTGTAAGAAGCCGACCCAGTTCCATTCCAATTGTTTTCAAAGTAAATACACTCGCCGGTCTCTTGGCTTTCGTAAGATGTCATTCGTCTCATCTTGTCGTAGCTCACGGCAAATTCGGTCACATAGTTGTAAAAAGAATTATTCCTTCTGCGAATCTTGTCTGGACCATATTGGAAAGCATAATCGTCCAAATAATCTTTGTGCGCAATGGAATCGAACAACCCATCATTATTGTAATATACAGTATATTCGCCGAAGGATTTCAGTCGCAGACCGCTCTCCTTGTCGATAATACCCGTCAGGGCAGATACATTGTTAACGCCACTGATGCCATTGTCATCATCATTGTCACATGATACTAAACTCACACTTATTGTCATGGCTATCATGACAGCCATTAAACTCCATAAAAAATCCTTTTTCATGTCAATTTATTATTAGTTGGTTTTCAGTTGGACATTTCTATGAACCTGTTAAAATCCAATTGAGATTTGTCCTATCCATAATATATTATTTTTTCAGGTGTCAGAAAGTCAGAACTCGTGACTTTTTACATTGTCTTCTCGCAAATCTATAAAAAAAATATGAATAAAAAAAATAAAAATATAATTTTCTTACTATTTGCCCATGTATTTTCATAATTCATAATATGATTATCCGCAATTCGCCCTTCCGTTATATAATTTGTGCTCAAACGTAGGCTTATACGAAACGGCAGCGATAACTAACCGGTCGAACATCCTGTCACCGAAATATTTACGGTTGAATTTGTAGCAGAATTCATTCAAGTATTCTTGAAGAAACTCCTCCTTGATTCCGTGATACATGTCTGTGAACAACGACTTGGCGTTTGAAATGGCGATGTGTACCCACGGAAGAACCTTTGGAGCATTGCTCCCGCGGACTGTCTGCCGTTCCGACTTTGACACTGCTTTCTCGACTGTCGAGTGTGAGG